>CAZMVS010000452.1:0-9942 GCA_964569525.1 uncultured Planctomycetales bacterium | reverse complement strand
TAACGACCTGTGGCAGGTTTTTAAGAAAGGTGGTGGCCTGGCCTCGCTCGACGGGGAAATCGATATCTACGTTTTTCTTGTCGTACAGGCCGGGTGTGGTTTCCGCCATGATCCATTCGATAAAACGGGACACGCCGAACATCAATCCATTCGGCCGGGCGGCGGAGATGAGGACGCCCTTTTTGCCGGTTTCAATGCGGTAGCCTTCCAGACCAAGGTTTTTTTCCAGCTCAGGATTGAGGCGGAGGCGGATAAAAACGTTTTCGTTATTGTCGCGGGAGATGGAAACATCCCGGTCCGCCAGGACGCCGAGCCGTTCTTTAAGCAGGCGGGAGGCATAAGAGGGGATTGCGGAGGGGTCTTCGGGTACGGCTACCCGCACCGGCTGATTGGAAACGCAGCCAATAACCAGCAATAAAAGGTAAGTATGTAAAAGTCCAAAGCTGGGTTTCATTACGATCTCCTGAGTCGTAAAAATAAGATCAGGATTACTATTGAGCGTTGGCCGCAGCCTGAATGCGAATAGAAAGACAACGAGCACTGGGACCTGTACAGGCTTCCTGCGATGCTGGGTTTCCCTGAGCACCAATCATAAATTGTACTATATTTTCAAGGGTTTAGGGGGGGCAAACACCGCGGAAAAGTATTATTATTTTTTACCGTTTCAGTAAAACAAGTTTACAACTGCGAATATCATATCCGCTGGTACCTGACGGTTTGCCAGCCAGCACAAAATCCACTTTGAGCTGATTGGGCTGTAGTTTTTTCATGTTGACTTTGTATTCCAGTTTGCGGGCCTGGCTGTCACCGGTGGGTGGTAAGGGAATTTCCCGATTTTGTAATATCAAAAGACCTTCGTCGCCCTGTTTTTCTCCATCCAAATCCCAGATATTTATTCTTAAAAAGGCATCTTGATAATTTTCCACGTCAGGCGGAAGATTAAAGGAGATCGACTGTTTGTTTCCCACCTTGCCTCGAATTTCGAGCATGGAAGGTTGCCCCACAATGACCAGCGAGTTTCGCAGGTATTCCAGGTTTTGCGGATCGAGCATCCGGTCGATTTCCTTCAGCTCACGATTGACGAAGTCTCGCAGGTTGATGGCTGCGGTCATACCCTCCATTTCGAAGTCATCTGAGATGTTCGGCTTGGACATTCCAAGTTCAGCCAAATGTCGGTCTATTTCTTTCAGTCGATGAAGTTTGTCGGCCATCTGATCGATCTGCCGTTGGTGCTGGTCCACAAAGGCCTCGGCCAAAAGTTGGCGGGAACCGAAAAAGTCCGCAAACCAGCGGGTCTGTATTAAAAGATCATCGAAGGATTCTTGACCCGTGTTGGTGACCTTGTCCTGAACTTTTTCCAGCAGATCAACAGCTTGGGCGAGTTGTGTGGCGTACTTGTTAATTTCCGCGTGGCCTTTGTGGATTTCAGCGAGGGAAAGATTTTTGATCCGCGACAGGCCGAACATGTTGTGCGTGCGAAAGCAGTTGACGTAGGGGCAGATGCCGGCGAAGCCCAAGACGTATTTTTCCATAGCCTGTTGAGAAAGGGTCATCGCCTGGTAGGCGGAATCCGCGACCTCCGGCCCGTAATGTGCAGCCAGGTAATTCTTGATTAAAGCGGAGGTATCCGTTTCCAGCGGCGACCAGTTGAGCCGGGCCATGACGATGTAATTGGTTTCGGTGATCCATATATGATCTTTTTCACCGCTGACGGTGGCGAAGCCGACGAGATTGGGCACCTGTTCGGCGGCCTGGGCGTATTTTTTCACCCCGACGTCCAGTGATTCGTACTGCACGCCGCCGATGGAATGATATTCCTCGCCGGGTAGGTTCTGGCTGATCATGACCGGAAGTTGAAAAGCGAGAATGTCCTGGAAGGGGACGCCCGGATTGTCAATGGGTTCCCAGTCCGAGCCCCATTTCATTTGCAATACGGTATTTTCAGGGAAGCGGGCGGCCAATTTCGGTTTGCCTCCGCTATGCCGAAACCCGGACATAATGAACAGCGCGCCGGGATTTACCTGTTTGGCGGATTCCATCATGTGCACGGTCAGGTCGTGCATTTTTTGCGGGCCGTCTTTGGGACTGATAAAGGACTCGCCCCAGAAGCGAAGATGCAAGCCGTCGAGCGAAGGATAAGTATGGAAGATGGCCTGTACTTGTTTTTTGAACAGTTGGAACGTTTTTGGATTGCTGAGATTGAAGGGCTGGGGATAGGCGGCATTGAATTTTTCGCGCACGATTTCCGGATGCGATTTTTTGATACTGTCAGAAGGCGCACCGGGGACGTAGTTTTGCAGATAGGTAGCCAGTCCTCGGCTGTGGGCGTAAGCGAATAATTCTTCGCGGACTTCGGCGGCTCTGGCAATTTCTTCCTTACTATAGATGCTCATGTTGGCGGTGTCAGGATGATTGGCTAATTCCCACCAGTTGGTGCCCGCGCTGTAAGGCCAATTGGTGATGAAATTCATGCGGTGGCGGGCCAGCCAGTCGCACCAGTTTTTCCATACGGCTGCGGATGTTTTGAAGCCGCCTTCCACGCCGCTGTAGGGATTATATTTTTCTGGAATCTTCGGGGTGTCGATCAGGTCGGCCACGCCCAGCGACAGGTTGGCCAATTCCACCCCGCGCAGGGAGTAAAATGGTTTTTCCTGGATGGTTTTTTCGGGCAGATTCTTGAAGAAATCCACAGCTTGGCCGGTGGTGACGGGCAGATCGATATCCACGTTCTGTTTATCGACCAGGCCGACGGTTGTTTCCGCCATGACCCATTCAATAAAACGGGCGACCGCGTAGAGTAAGCCGTTTCCGCCGGCGGACGTAATGGTCACATTTTCCGGGGTGGTAATGATGCGGTAACCTTCCTCGCCGGTCACGTTTTGTAAAGACTCATCAATCATTAGGTGTATAAACGGTTCGTTCCGCGTGTCGGTGGGATGGAACTGCACTTCTCGGCCGGTAAGTTTTCCCAGTCGCTCCGCCAATAGCTCATTCGTATAGGCGGGCACGTTACCACCTTTGATTTGAACAACCAAGTTACCTTGCGCGGTATATGGTGTAGCGGCGGATGCCCAAAGTGTGGGGATCAACCAAGCGAACAGCCAGATACAACCCGTTATTAAAGTAACGATGGTATAAGACGTTTTATTTCGTTTCATGGTTTTCCTTCCGGTTTATTTTTTTAACAGGGCAAGATGAACCTGGCTGACGTCATAGGCTGTGGTGGTTCCGTTCACATCATCCTTGAAGGTGAAAACCGCTTTCTGCTTACCGGGTTGAACGGTTTCGGGCGGCAGTTCAATCTGCTGGGTGACGGACAAACTGTTGCCACCGATTTTGAGCGGGTATTCCTGACCGGCGAAAGTGACCGAGCCCTCCTGGGGCGAATCGATGTCGCGCATTTTGATCAGCAGATAAAGGGTTTGATCGATGGGGAAATCTTTGGGCACGTCGAACACGACCTCTTTCTGGCTGCCGACCGGTTTACGTACTGCGAAATCACTCGGCTGACCTTTCACGAATTGTTCGATATTCGCGTAAAAGGCCAACATGGATGCATCGTGTTCGACAAGCTTGGCCACGTGTTCCCATTCCGCAAACGGCCGCATATATCCCACGTAAGGCCCCCGGTACCTGCCATTGGGGTAGCGGTATTGTTTTTCACGTCGGGCGATGATCTGCCTGGCTCGCTTTTGAAGTTGATACAACTGTTCCAGGTCGGGATTCGGCAGGGGAGTATCCTGCTGGTCAGCCAAGCGCAGAGATGTTGCCATGTCGAAAGCCTGAAGCTGATGTTCGCAACGAACCCAGGTGATTTCGATGGTGTCCAACAGTTCATTGTACCAGGGCCGGACCGAACTTTTTATCTTGTCGTCTAACTTGTTCAGTCGCTGATATGACTGTTTGTATTGGTCAGTAAATGCCTGGAGGTTAGGCAGCATGAGTTCACGGTAATGACGTAATTCGGCAATGGATTTTTGATTCATATGGCTGATGTGTCGCAGCATGGGGCCGACGGAAAGCATGTCCATCAAATTGACGTTTTTCTGATTACATATCCGAACCAGGTAATGATCGTTGGCCAGGGTTAAATCCAAGAGTACGCGGCGAACGGTGTCTGCCTCTTCGTTTTCGTAGATGGAGGCGTATTCGTCGATCACGGTTTCCACGTCATAAATCTTCGGATTCCACCCGAATTTAGCCACCGCGTAGTCATTGAACCAATACAGCCACTCATTGCCGGTGGTAAAAGTGATGTGACCTTCAACCTGGTCGGCCAGGAAGGAGGCGTCGGCCCATCGCCCCGTTAGATAAGCGGGCCACCACTGCGGCACGCCGCTGTCGAATCCGCAGGCATAACTGGTTTCCGGCCAAAACCAGACGGGGCGTTTATCTTTCTGGTCAAGAGTAAATTCCCGCAGCAGCGAGAAATTCGGAGCGTACACGGTCGGAGCGGGATCGAATAAGTTGTAGAACATGACCGTGTGCACAGCAGCACCCACGTCCGGCTTGCAGAGTTTGGGCAAGAGGAAAAAGTGCGGGCATTGCTCATTGCCCTTGGCTCCCATGAAGGGATGAATCCAGAGCATCAACTTGAGATCCGGATATTGTTGGTTGATGTATTCGCGCAGAACCTCAATTCGTTCCAGGACGGGTTGGACCGGATCTTCGACGGGGGGGCAGCCTTCGGGTTGGTGAAACGCATGGCCTTCCCCATAGCCGAAGAACACGCAAAGTGAATCGAGGCCCATGGCGGCCATCTCGTCGGTACCTTTGTGCAGACCTTTGGTCCAGGTTTCCACGTCCTCGTGGCAGACGTCACATTGGAGGATGTTGTACGAGCCCTGGGGGCAGACAAAGGGCATGCCAACCACGATGCCCACTTTGACACCACGGTCGTGGGCGTAAGTGACGATTTTGTTTACGTAATCACGAAGCTTGACAGGATCGGTACGTTCAAGCCACCACCAGTAAAGATAATTCTGCCGATTGTGGGCCAGCCAATCGACGTATTCTTTGGATCGTTGCAGGTTTTCCGGCGTCGGTTTGTCCATAAAGATGGTGGTGAAGGGAATGGGGTGCAGGGTGTGCTGTTGTAGCCCACGGTACTTAAAGGCGGGTGATTCTATGATGTTGTGGTTGCTGATTTCCAGAGTTTGGTTTTGAGGAACGAAATATTGGCCCGGATGGAAAAAGCGGACGCCCAGAAGCTCGCAGAAGCGGTAGGTGGCGTACATGGCCCCGAGATCTCCATTGCCGCCGAGATAAATGAGCGGTCTGCCTTTCCATTGCATGGTTTGGATGACCAGGGCGTCTCTTTTGGTTGGCGTGGGGACGTCCCATTGCTGAGGAGCGGGGCCGATAAAGATGACTGTTTTTTTAGATTGCTCGTCGAGCTGGGCGAGATTGGCCTGGGGAAGATGTGCTCCGGAAATCTGACGAATAAACTTCTGCAGGTCGTCCGCGGCGATCTGAATGGGCCGGGAGCTTTTCGCCTCGGTGACGATGATTGCTTCAGCCTGTCCGTTGGCTGCCAATTTCCAGGAGGAGCTTTCCTGGGCTGAGGCGGCGGTAGCGAACGAGGCAGAGATTCCGATCAGCAGCGATAAAATCGGCCTGGTGGTCATTCCCTGGTCCTCCAATCCGAAAAGAGTAGGCCTTTGTTCATGTTTCGAATGAAACCTCGGTTCGTAAAGGAAATGATACGGGAAACGGCGATTATTGGCGATAATCTGGCTTTTAGCCATGTCGGCTCAAGGCCAGCCCAGCTTCGAAGCGGAATCCAGGTGGGCAGGACCGCCGATAAAAGCCCGATTGTGCCACCAGTACATATATTAAACCCACAACTTACGTTTATATTTTTATTCATTTTATTGTTGCCGTAACACTTGGTTTGCGATAATTTAATAAGGTGGCGATTTACTTGGCAGGAAGGAAATTTTCCGGATATGGCTTAAAACTGCGACTCATAATCGTACACAAATGGTTGAATTGAAAAGGGGATTTCTTTTATACTTAGTAGTAATGAGGTTAGGAAGCGCGGTTGTCAGTAGTTATCTTGCAGGCATTGAACACCGCTTCGAGGGATGCGAGTTACAGGGGGCAGCATCTACGAGAGAAAGTGAAAAGCGGTACCCTTACTTTTGAGCCAGCCGACGGATAAGCCTTCCCCAAGTTAAATTTTAGGCCTTGGATAAAGGCGGCCTCACGATACATCGGGATGGAGAAGGAACTTGGAAATTTCCTGGGCCAATTTTTCATGAAGGAAACGGTGGTTTACCAAATGCGTTCTAAAAATTCACGCAAGGCGTTCACGCTTATCGAAATTCTCGTGGTGGTGGCTATCTTGGCCCTGTTGATAGCAATTTTGCTACCTTCCTTGGCGCGGGCTCGGGCTCAGTCGCAGATGGTTGCATGCCAAGCGAATGTTAAGAGTTTATGTCAGGCGTTCATTATGTACACCAGGGACAACGACGGCCGGTTGCCCGGATGCCATGATACCGAAGCTGATTTCATGGGGGTTCACTACGGGCCTAACGGTGAACGTATTTATGGACCTGAAGGTGGCACTATTTACAGGAATTATATGGGTAGCCAGTCAGATGCTTATTTATGTCCGACCGACAAAAAAGAAGAGAAGACAAGCGCATCGTCAACAGGCGAAATTATACACACATTCAGCTATACGATGTACAAACTTATGGCGGGAGCAAAAACCGAATGGGTACAATATACTCATTATCGAGAAAGTCCTGCTGCGTCAGATCCGAATAACTATAGCAAAACCGATCATACGGCGGATATGGTTCGTATTGATGGGGTACCCATGATTATCGAGGAGGACTGGTATCATAATTTCGGCAGAACTCAGTTTCGAGAGAGCGATTGGTGTTTAAATGATTGCCTGACCGACCGGCACCTTAAAGTTAATGGGAAAGGTAGAGGTAGCATGGGTTTCGTGGACGGCCACGTTGATTCTTTGATGTTGCGACCTTTACCCAAGGAAGTGGTCGATTGGGGAGAGGCGATGCCCAGAGGTTTTGTGTCCGGCTCCATGTGTGTGCGCTCCTCGTCGGGTAAATGGGTGGACGATTCTGACAGTAGAGTGGATCAGGAACCATATGGTTGTTTTTTAGAAGTGAGTTCGAACGCGGAACATAAATAGACATAAAGAACGGGCTGCCGGAAATATTTTTCCGGCAACCCGCTAGGTCCCAAACATTTGTTTACTGTGCTTCCTACGCGGGAGCACAGTTTTTTTTAGGCATTACGACGCCGACGCAGCAACACCAACGAACCAAGGCTCAGCAGGCCTAAAGTGGCCGGCTCGGGAATCAGGTCCGGGCTATCGAAGGTCACGTTGTCGAACTGGGCCTGGGTCCAAGAGGAGTAGTGCGGGTTGGAACCAAGGATCAGTGTGTCGATGGTGTCGTCCGCCCAAAAGCCATTGCCAGGAGTAGCATCGATCGGGCCGTCATACAGGGTGTACGTGCCGGCCGGACCCATAACGCTATCCCACGGAATGGTCATCTTGGCGACGGTCACGCCCGTGGTCGTGAACTGGTAGTCCAGCTCGAGGGTGACGGTGTCGTCCCACCACTCGCTGTCAGGGGTCGCTGTGTCCTCGTTCAGCCACTCGCTGGAACCAACGCACTGACCGTCCCAATCGTCCGCGGGGTAGTTGACGTACTCAGCGGACCCACGGTCGATGTCGCCCTGGATACCGATGGCCCAGGAATCGCCTTTGCCCCAGAGACCGGCAAAGTCGATCCAGTTGCCGGGGTAACCCCAGGTGAAACCGCTCAGCGGGCGCAGGTTCGGCACGTAAGCATCGCAGCTGAACTTCCAGCTGTCGGTCATTCCGCCGACGAGCTGGCTGGAGATGTCCAAGCTGACGTATGAGCCGTCCGGTGCGTAGATGTTGCCGGCTCCACCGCCGGAAACCTCACCGTCGGGAAGCTCCGGGCCATTGGGATCGACGGCGGGATCAACCCACGTAGCGGTTCCGGCGCCGATGGTGCCGGGACTCCAGCCCTGGAGCCCATCGTTAAAATCCCAACTAAGTGGCGCCGCATAGGCCATGGCACCGGTCAACATCAAAATAACTGCTGCAATAGAAAGTTTTCTCATAACCTTCTTTCCTCCTTCTGATTTGCTCTGTGGAATTCAAGAGCACAGGAATAGAATTAAGGAAGTGAAACAAAAAGACTTCATGTTTCCCCCCTTCCCATTTTTCCAATGCGGATTTTCGCGAAGGATATGGAAGAAAAGTCTTCTCTACCCCCCCAGATGCTCCTTTCCGCATTCCGTAAAGTGAAGTGAAGTGTGTGTTCGAACGGAAAATACGTAACTTCTCACAAGCAAACTCTATGTTTACTAATTTAACACTCTTGGGAAAGCTATGTCAAGGGAAATTTTAATATAATTATAAGTCCATTATTAGCAATGGTTTATGAGTATTGTGATTTTGGGTATTTTATTGAGATTTGCCAAATAGGCAGGCGTATAACGAAAGGGCTGCCGGGTGTTCAATTCCGACAGCCCACAATTTCTACTCATTAACTCGCCTTAATCGGCGCTAGGGGATTACCCTGACCTTTAAACAAAACGCCGCCGACGCAGAAGTATCATCGCCCCAAAACTCAGCAGGCCTAAAGTGGCCGGCTCGGGAATGGACTCGAAAGACACATCATCGTAGGCGGCCTCGCAGAAGGGGCCTACATTCGCTTCAGCACCACCCAGCTCGATCTTGGTAACGGCGTAGGGTTCTCCGGTTTCCGGATCGTCGGCTAAGATGAAATTGTCCACCCAAGTCCCATCAGAGAGCTTGAATTTGCCTTTTTCCCATTCACCAGGCTGAACACCGAAGACGGTGGTGTAGTTCATCGGCGAATAGAAAACTTCCACCGTGCCGGGATTGTCCGGGGTGTTGTACTTAATCATCATCCTCATGTTGATGATGTCGGGCATGGTGGCTTGTTCGTTTTCCATGCTGAACCAGTGAGTTACACGGCCCCAGTTTCCCGGCCACTGGTAATCATTCGGCCAGACCGGCTCGGGATCATTTTCCGTGGGGCTGCCTGGTCGCGGGTTGGGCAACTTCGGATCGCCGAAGTGTAGGCTGGATCCCCAAAAATGTTCCTCTGGGCCATCCCGCCAGGCCTTGGCGTCATTGCCGCAACCATGAAACTAGGCTTTGTTGTCCGGCTCGGTCTCATGGTCGTAGTAGTAGGCCAATCCGTTTCCTTCAAAGCCACCTTCATCACCATATCCGGAACCCTTACCGGTATCCGTCCACAGGTCGGCCATAAAGATAAATTGGTTGGTCTCCTGCGGAAGGGTGTGGATGGCCTCGACGGCGTCGCCGGCCCATAGCCGCTTGTTGCCGGGATAAGCTGTACTGGTTTCCGGTGAGGTATCATACACCGTGCCGGCACTCCAGTCCGGATGGCCGCTGCCGACGGTCCCATCCTCGAAATCCCACGTCTCCGTATAGACCGGTGCACCATAGGCCAAGGCGCCTGTTAACATAAACAGAAGCGCTGCAATGAAAATAAATTTCCTCATAGTTTTCTTTCCTCCTTCCTGTTTGTTTCCGCGAATTGTTAATGAGAAGGGATCTTCTTTCCTCTCCTTGACTGACAGTGTGTGAAGTGTGCATTTTTCCCATTAAGGCCTTGCCAGGCGACTGGTATTTAAGCCTGTGTATTATTAATTGCGCACACTCGATAACCACTATTTCTACAAATAAAATTGCCTGGGAATTGTTGCTTAAGCTCTACGGGGTTTTGTGTAGCGAAAAGTATAGATATCCAAAGGCAGGCAAAAGATGCGTGCCGTCTCGAAAGATGAATAAAAAGAACGTGATTTGGGAAGCGGAGTAGATGATACGATGGGTATTATTTCAAAATTTTGTCACGCTTTGCGGCGCGCAAAAAAACA
>CAZMVS010000451.1:0-12007 GCA_964569525.1 uncultured Planctomycetales bacterium | reverse complement strand
TCCGCCAATACGGAGTGGATTACTTAATAGCCGCCACCGCCGCCGCCTTCCCCTGGCTGTTCTGTTGCTTCTATTTCATCTTCGTGATGGCCGATCCGCAACTCCGGACCAATTGGGAAACCTGGAAAGAAATCCTGCTCGCCTCCCGCTTCGCTGCCCCCACCTCCGCCGGCGTGCTCTTCTCCATGCTCGCCGCCGCCGGATTGGCCGGCACCTGGATGTTCCACAAGGCCCGCATCCTCGCTATCTTCGACGACCTTGATACTGTCCTGTTCATGATTCCACTCGAAATGATGATGGTCGGTTTCCACTGGCAACTCGCCATCATTGTCTCGATCATTGTGGCTCTTCTTTGGCTGGCTTGGAAAGATCTCCATCATTTACGTATTCCCATAAGTTGGCCGTGGGTACTGCTCTATTCCGCATGCCTCGGGCTGGCCTGCGAATCGATCTATTTACTCAGCAAACGAATCAATGAACTTGTTCCTGTTCACGTAGAAGTTCTTTTACCTGCCTTCGTCGTTGGCTGCCTTATCTCAAGAATGCAATTTACCACAACCAACAATACCAACACACCTCAAGCCAAGGAAGATGAAGAAGAGGAAGAAGGAACTCATTTTCTTGAAACATTGTCCGAGCAATACGCTTCCACGATTGTCAGTGCCTGCTTCATGGCCCTCGTCGGCCTGTCTATGCCGCCAATGTCAGACCTGGCTGTCACAAAACATAACATGCCTATAACCGATAGTGTGACCGACACCTATATCGTCGAAACACCCCAGAACGCCAACACCATGCTCCCCCCTTCTACAGAAACGCAACCGGTAAAAACACCACTTTTCGACTGGCCTATACTTGCCCTACACGTGCTCGTCATTACCCTGGTGTCTAACTTGGGCAAAATGTTTATTCTATTTTGTTATCGAAAGGAAACCCACTGGCGAAATCGATTGGCCGTCTGCATCGCCATGTTCCCCCGCGGCGAAGTCGGCGCCGGTGTCTTGGCCATCGCCCTGGCCTACGGCATAGGCGGGCCAATTATCATCGTGGCCATGTTCTCCCTGGCTCTCAATCTGCTTCTAACCGGCCTGTTCATCATCGTGGTCAAATACCTGATCGAGCAGTCAGATGACCATCCAACAGCCGCCCCAGCCACAATCGGAACGCATTAACCAATTTGATACAAACCAGGAGAAAGGCGGACTATATCCCCTATGCTGACACTCCAGAAAGAATAAAAGTGAAACTAAGTAAGCTTGTTTTTGTTCCTTGATGACAAACTCTAAACGCGAAACACGTAAGGAAGAAACAAATAATTTTATAATAGGGTATTTCCCCTATAAACGATTCTAATTCTTAATAAGCATTGATAACAACAGCATTTAGAAATTGATATATAACAAAAAACCTTTTACAAAATTGTGTATTTTATTATATACACATCCTGGACTTATGTATAAAATGCCTTTTCGCATTTTTTGACACTGGACACATACCAAAAGCCCGAATAGCCAACCGCTGCCAATTAAATTCTGGAATAATAAGCAGCAGGAAATAAGGGCAGAAAGGAGGCATGGGGGTCTTCTCGTAAAATAATCTTTTCGACAGTGTCTTGTTTAAAAACATTTCTTTAGCAAAAGTCTCTTGGGTCAGTTGAAAAACAGTATTGCAAAAACAAATCAGAAAGGATTCTCGTCATGAGACAAGTCAGCAGAATAGGTTCCTTATGCTTGTTATTACTTTTATTGAGCTGGAGTGGAACTTTCGGCTGGACGGTGCCGGTGGATATCACCAACGGGCCTGACTACGAAGTTGGAGAACAATTGGCTGTTGACTCCAGCGACAACATCCACATGGTCTGGTACGGTGACGGCTCCGAGGCCAGCAGCTGGAACATTTGCTACCAGATGTACAACGGCAGTTCCTGGAGCTCGAAGGTGGTCATCTCGGGCGATTATGCCATGCATCCGGACGTGGCTGTTGACGGTAACGGAGACATTCACGTAGTGTGGGATCAGGGCGGCAATCCTTCCGATGTTTACTACCGCAAGAAATCCGGAGGCAGCTGGGGCTCCATCGTCAACCTATCCAATTCTGCCAGTCGAAGATCGCTCTGTCCGCGGTTGGCGGTTGACAGCAGCGGCAACAATATCCTTGTGGCCTGGCACGAGGATAAACAGGTAGGAGATAACTGGGACATTCTGGCCTGCAAATGCACGAGCGGATCATGGGGCAATCTGGAGAATGTGAGCGGAGACAGCACGCTGTCTCGCACCGCGGACGTGGGCGTTGATTCATCCAGTAATTTTCACGTGGCTTGGGAAGACACGGACACCCGGCACGCCTATTATCGCAAGCGCAATTCGAACAATACCTGGAACGGCAGAGTCACATTGGATACCACCAGTGGACGCTCGTACACCCCGCACATCGCGGTTTCCTCGAACGACTACGTGCACATCGCCTGGCACGATGATAATGATGACTGGGACATTGCCTATCGTTATTACAACGGTTCGAGCTGGAGCAGCGTTACCAATGTTTCCAATAATCCCGGGGTGGTAGATTGCTACGCAGGTATTACCACGGACTCGAATGACGACGTACACATTGTGTGGAAAGACTACCACGACATCTATTATGCCCACACGGTAGATGGAACATGGGCCGACTGGTACAAGCTCAGCGAGGGAGACAACCAAGGTGATCCCGAGCCAATCGTTCTCAGTAACGATGAATTACACGTGGTTTATCCCTCACGCGACCCGGGGACCTGGGACCTGATGTGGATGTTCACAACGGTACCGGATACGACCGCCCCGGACCAAGTAACGGACGTCACGGCGGAGGGGACGGATCAGCAAGTCGAGCTGCACTGGGTGAATCCGGACAATGTCGATTATACCGGCACAATAATTCGCTGGAGTACGTCCGGCTATCCATCCGGGCCGAACGACGGAAGCCTTCTAATCGACGATAGCGCGGATCCTGGTTCTTGGGAATCGCACATTCATACGAGCCTGACCAATGAAACCACGTATTATTACAGCTTTTTCACTTATGACGCGGAGCCGAACTACTCATCGGCGTTCCAAGTGGCGGCTACTCCCACCAGCGGGCCGAAAGAGAACCTGCTGGAAAATCCGTATATTGACGGTTTCAGCAGCGGGGTAGCTTCCAACTGGACGTCTTATCGAGTAAACGATTCCAGTACGGCTACTACTTTCGCCGAGGACGACTCGAATTACAAAACCGATCCCAGTCAAAATATTACCGGCATCGACAGCGGTAGCTTGCCGGGGACCGGGCTTTCCGCGGCCGGCGTTTACCAAGCAGTCAGTGGCCTGACGACGGGAAAGGTGTATCAGTTTGTCGGGTACCAGGATATTTACACCAGTGATTTTGGTGCCGACGGACATCGGTACATTTTGAACTTCGGCATCAACACCAGCGGAGGCACTACTCCGGGGTCAGCGAGTACCGACGGGACCATCGGCGGCTGCTCCTGGATGACCTCCGACCAAGCGTTTTGGAACGACACGGGTGGAAGTCCGGTTTATTTCGGCGGATTCCATCGTTCTACCGCTGCTTTCGTGGCAGAGTCTGATTCGGTTTCGGTGTGGTCCGGCGTGACTATCGACAATACGGGCACCAAGGACAATGTGTCCGCCAAGTTCAATACGGACCAGCACTATCTGTTTGAATGGGATTTCCCCGCCAACACCAGCCTGGTAAACGGCAATTTTGAAGGGAATCTCATCGATTTGGACGACGGCGGGGACGTGATACCGGAAGGCTGGATTCCCGCCGGCGGCGGAGTCGGTGAATGGAATGCCTGGAACTGCGACGAGTATGGAAAGCGTTCCGGGGATTACGGCGTGAAGATGGGAAACCGGCGTGGTACCATATATGGTGGACTTATGCAGAAAATCGCCACCACCGTGGACAGTTACCACGAATTCAGCGCATACGTAAAAGCCAGCGGACAGGATAGTACAGTAGCCGCGATTGGTATCGATCCCACCGGTGGAGGAGATATTACCAGTGCCAACATCAACTGGCAGACGACCACTTCGGATACCTGGACACAAAAGACGGTGAATGATACCGCCGAGGCGACGGAGATTACTCTGTTCCTACGAGTTTCCAACACCAACAGCGCCGGTTGGAACTATCACACGGCCTGTTTCGACGATTGTACGCACTCCGAACAAGGTGCGCCACAAGACGGCAGCATTTCGGGTTACGTGTATGACGGCGATAGTAATGTAGTGGCGAATGCGACCGTCCAGACGGATACCGGAGGCTACAGCGACACGACGGACGCCAACGGTTATTACGAGTTGACCGAGGTCGATCCCGACACTTACACGGTGACGGCCTCCAAGACCGGTTACGAATCGCACGTAAAGGAAAACGTGGTGGTCGCTTCGGGTGACGACGTAACCGAGAACTTCACCATCCTGGAGGAAGTCGGTGAGATTTCGGGATACGTTTTGGATAACAACGGAAATGCGGTCGAGGGGGCGACGGTGCAGACGGATACCGGCGGGGATCAAACCTCTTCGGCGGCAGACGGCTCGTACACACTGGAGGACGTTGATCCGGGGACGTATGACGTGACGGCGTCCAAGAGTGGTTATGTCTCAGATACTGAAGAAGACGTGACAGTAGTCGAGTTTGAAACTACCACAGCCGATTTCGAGCTTTCCCCGACGCCGGGATCGATTTCCGGCACGGTCACCGACCAGTGCGAGGATCCGGTGTCCGGAGCGACTGTGGAAACGGATACCGGCGGATACAACACCACCACCGCGCAGGATGGAACGTACACCCTTTCGAGCGTAGCGCCTGGTACTTATGACGTAACGGTATCCAAGGATGATTATGTATCGACCACGGAAACGGACGTGACGGTAACGGCTGGTCAAAACACGAACCAGAACTTCACGCTCTATGAGTCGGGCGGCACGGAAGAAGTTCTGGACAACGGTGACATGGAAGGCGGTTTCTGGTCCACCGGGTGGGGCGGCGGCTCCGCGATTCCCAACGATTGGGACGGCTGGTACCAGCCCGGAAGCGACTTCAACTGTTACGATGAGACCACAGTGGTTCATGGTGACAGTCATTCGGCAGAGACTACTATCTCCAGTGGTGGTGATTCCGGCAGCGGCGGTTACAAGCGAGGGATTTACCAGAACGTTAACGTCGGTGCCAACACCGATTTCACCATTACGGTCTGGGCTCGCCATACGAACGGGAATTGTCCCTCGATTATGTGCTGGAATTACGGTCAGAATGAAAGTGATCCTAATGACGCCTACGGCACCGACCGGTATCAATGGGTGACCACGGACAACTGGGGTCAGCTGAATACCTGGGTCAGCAGATCAATGGAAGGAACGGCTGATTCCGGTGGCTGGATTACCGTCATTGTCGGTGGTGCGCATCACGGCGGTGGTGTAGGTTACGTGTACATCGATGACGTAAGTGTTGAGGCGGAAGCGGCAGCGGCTGCAACCGGCAACATCAGTGGTTATGTCCTGGACACGAGCAATGATCCGATTTCCGGAGCTACGGTGAGTACGGATACCGGTGGCTATCAAACCACTTCGGCAGGAGATGGTTCGTACACGCTGAGCGATGTGGAAACAGGCACGTATGATGTGACGGCCTCGGCCAGCGGCTACGTCAGCGATACGGATACCGACGTACAGGTAACGGCTTGTCAAACAACGACTGACGTGGATTTCAACCTGGAGGACCAGAGCGAACCGGTTGAAAAACTCGACAACGGTGACATGGAGGGCGGCTTCTGGGACACCGGCTGGGGCGGCGGCTCAGCGATCCCCGATGATTGGGACGGCTGGTACCAACCCGGAACCGACTTCAACTGTTTTGACGAGACTTCCGTCAAGCACGGTGACAGTCATTCGGCCAAGACCACCATTTCCAGTGGCGGTGATTCCGGCTCGGGCGGTTACAAACGTGGGATTTACCAGAACGTTTACGTGGGATCCAACGCTGATTTCACCTTTACCGTCTGGGCTTATCACACCAACGGGAACTGCCCGTCGATCATGTGCTGGAATTCCGGCCAAGACGAAAACGATCCGGAAGACGCCTACGGCACCGGCCGGTATCAGTGGGTTACTACCGATAATTGGGAGGAACTGGACACTTGGGTTAGTAACGAGATGGAAGGAACGGCTGACTCCGGTGGCTGGATTACTGTCATTGTCGGCGGAGCCCACCACGGTGGCGGCGGCGCGGCGATCGTTTATATAGACGACGTCTCCGTCACGGTCCCGTAACAAGGAGTGTTGATAAGCTGTTTGGTTTCATGAACCGGCAGCGCGATCAATTACTCAGGTAACATCTTGTTTACACAAACGGCCCGGGAGATTATTTCCCGGGCCGCTTTTTTATAACACTGCGTGGAGGAAGGTATTTCAGGGTGAAGATTTTTCCCGGCGGACCGGAAGCACGCGATCCTTATTCGTATCGTTCAAAGCAATCGATGAATCATTTGGATTTTCTTCCGAATCCACGTTCTTATCGTTATCAACCGGAGGGTTTGATGTTGTTTCATGGGGGCAGTAATCTTTACTTGGAGATTTTTCTTTGAAGAATTGTTCTCCGCCTTTGAAGCCTTCTACAAAAATAACCTTCGAGTAACCCGCACCGTAATTACCGGCCTTGTCTTTAGCCCGAACCTGAAACTGGAAACCTTCACCAGCGGCATATTCGGGGATGGTGTAAGCCAACACCCCTTGGTTATCGAATGCCGGCTTAAATGGTTTCCAAAATCGGCTGGCGGCTTTTTCCTGTTCTCCCGGTGTATCCATAGGATAGATTTCCGCTTCGCGGTATTCCAACAGATCGGGATTTTCCCAACTCCAACAAACGGCCAAGCGGACACAATCCGGATCCAAATGTTGATCCTTCGCACACCAATGAACAAAAATAACTTCGTTCGGCTCGTAAATGGGATGTTGAGGTTCGATAGTGACTTCGATTCGCGGAGCCTTGCTGTCAAAATGGTAGATTCGATGGGGGATGGTTTCCTCGGTCAGGGATTCCTTGATCCCCGGGCCAACAAAACGGATACCATAATCCCCGTCGTCACCGACAACCATGGGGAAGTGGGTTTGCCCCAGACCGAAGTAACCCGCCCGTGTCCATTCACAACCGTTGGTATTAGTCCACCAGACGGCAATGCGGGGCACACGGTCGAGAGCGACCTGATTGTCCGGACGCTCGACCAGAAAAACCGGTTTGCGGACGAAATAATGATCCGGCAGATCACGATCGGGCTTAGAAGCCTTGGCGGGCACCGCATCTGGTGGTGGTCGAAAATAATACGGCGCGTCAAAAGCCCAAGCGGGTAGAGATTCACCTGGATCAGGGGACATTTTGGCCTGGCGTTTGTGCAATGGCTGTTGGCAACCCGCCACGAACAACCCTAAGCCCATTATTAATAAAGATTTACGTGTCATGATTCGCACAACGAACCCCCTTTAATGATTACAGGTTTTCGGCCTCTGCTTATATATCGGTCCTTCCCCGATTTAACTGGAAATTACTCAGGTCAAGGGCCAACGAATTTTCACATCAGCTTTTTTCTTACAAAGCCAAGCAGGCCAAAGGGAAATTGAGAAAACAGGCTTCACCTCTGATCTGGCCCAAAATCTGCTAATAAGCAAGATGCATGATTTTGGTTTGTATCCTCGTCACAGCGGCCCAGTTCTCGTAATATACATTGTGATGAAAGGAACGCAGCCCAGCTTCTGTGATCTGCTCTGGACGCAAGTCGCCCGATTACACGCTCAGCGGGTGTTTCACCGGTTTATTACGGCTACACGGCGAGCGGTGAAAGTGCAGGAAAAGACGTTGCTAAACAAGATTGGGCGTAATGCGGACAGCGAATTCGGGCGGCGTTTCCAATTCGACCATATCCATTCTGTGAACGATTTTATTCGCCGCGTACCAGTCCTAAGGTACGAGGATCATCAGCCTTATATTGAACAAGTCAAGGCAGGGAATTATCAGGCACTGTTCGGCCGAAGAGAAAAGGTTCTTATGTTCGCCCTGACCAGCGGGACTTCGGATCAACCCAAATATATTCCGGTGACGCGACATTTTCTAAATGAATACCGTCATGGATGGAATGCTTTCGGTATCAAGGCCTTGCTGGATCATCCAAGAGCTTTTTTGCGATCGATCCTTCAGGTAACCTCCAAGATGGATGAATCAACCACGTCGGCGGGCATTCCGTGTGGGGCAATCACGGGGCTGATGGCGGCCAACCAGAAGAAACTGGTGCGAAAATATTACGCTGCCCCCCGTTGCGTAGCGGAAATCAATGACCCGACGGCCAAGTATTACACTATTATGCGCCTGGCGATGCCGCGGGACGTGGCCTTTATGATCACCGCCAGCCCGGCCACACAGCTCAAGCTGGCCCGGACCGGTAATCAGCATCGTGAACAACTGATACGGGATATTTACGAGGGGGGCTTGTGGGAAGAACTGCCGGTATCGACGGAGATCCGTGAGCAACTTCGGCCACTGTTGAAACCTGATTCGGAAACGGCAAAGAAACTGGAGTGGATTCTTGCCGAGCGTGGTCGGCTTTTACCTCGGGATTACTGGCGATTGGACTTTTTGGCCAACTGGACGGGCGGTTCGATGAATTTGTACCTGCAGGATTTTCCGGAGTATTTTGGAGACACGCCGGTACGGGATATCGGTTTGTTGGCCAGTGAAGGGCGTATAACCATTCCCATCAAAGATCATACACCGTCAGGCATTCTGGACGTGACGAGTCATTTTTTCGAATTCATTCCTGCAGAGTGTATTCACGAGACGAATCCACCGACGTTACGTTGTCACGAGCTTGAAGTCGGCGTGGAGTACTTTTTACTACTTACAACTTCTTCAGGACTTTATCGATATGACCTCCATGACCAGGTACGAGTAGTGGACTATTATGGTCAGGCGCCGGTGATCGAATTTCTCAACAAAGGTACACATATCAGTTCGCTGACAGGTGAAAAGCTGACTGAAAGGCAAGTGGTTCAGGCCATGGAGCGGGTGGCGGGGAAATGCAAGGCGAAAGTGACTAATTTTGTACTGGCACCACAATGGAATGATCCGCCGTTTTACCTGTTGCACGTTGAAGGTGACGTTGCGGACCATCCTTTCTTGGATGAAACCCTGGCGGAGGCCATGGACGAGCAGTTGCAGGATATTAATCCCGAATATTTTTCCAAGCGAGCAAGCTTACGACTTGGGCCGGTGCGTTTGAATGTATTACCCGGACAGTTTCTGGCCAAGCTGGACCATCAACGGGCAGAGCGATATCGCCGCGGTAACGAGCAGTACAAACATCAGTATCTTTACTGCAGGGTTGGGGAGGATCAAAACTTTGCCCGGAGCGATTTTTCGGTCAGCGAGCATTCGTAGGGAAGGATCCACTCTCTAGTGATCGATAAACCGAGTAGCTTGCTTGTAGCAAAAAAAGTGGCGAATTTCGACCAATGAGGCATGAAGGAACCGCAATCTGTAGCGTGGTTGACAATCGGCGCGAAAAATTCTTTAATACAGGTGTCTCAACGCCCGAAGCGCGGATGTGGCGGAATTGGCAGACGCGCTGGCTTCAGGTGCCAGTGGGGGTTAACCCCGTGGAGGTTCGAGTCCTCTCATCCGCAGTTTATCGAACATGCCACTGAGAGCCCGCATCATGCGGGCTTTTTTTCCAAACCCTTTTTATTTCGGTCTCAATTCCAGTGTTACCGGTCCCAACAGGCCGGAGGTCGTCGGTCCAAGGTTGAATACCTTATTGGTAACGGTGTAATGCGGAGCCAGAGTGTTGGCTACCCGGACCTCGATGGTGTTGTCGCCCGGCTGCAATAATTCGGTCAGATCGAATTGGTACGGCCTGGCCAGGCGTACACCGGCGGATCGGCCGTTCACCAGCACCTCGGCAGCAGCGATAACCTCACCGAGATCCAGCAACACCTGGTGCTTCAGCTCGTCAGCGGTAAACCCGACCTGCTGCTTATATACGCCGATGCCGGCATAGGTAGGCAGGCCGAAGTCCGCCCACGGGCCGAGACGAATTTTTCCACCATCCAATTCCAATTCGATCGGCCTGGTAAAAGCGGCTCCGGCGTAAGCGCCGGGTTGCATATCCAGGCGAATCGCCACCTGGGACATATCCGTCGGCGGCTTGGGGATGGTAACGTGGTCGCCATTAACTTTCGCCGGTTGGCCATCAACCCAGACGTGGGCTTCGGCCTGGGTATGCAGAATCATACCTTGCAAGCCCGGCGGGGCCTGAAAGCGATACCAGCCGATGCCTCGATCGCCGGTTGGTTTGACGTCGTAAACGATATCGGGAACCTCCTGGAAGCAGGTCAAATATGGGGAGGGTAAATCGACGGCCAATGGGCGAGTCGGCTCGGTGGATTTGCCCACGTTGTTGACGGCAGTCATACCCCAAGGCTCCATCCCCATCGGGCCGAGAACTTTGACGGAAGACCACCATGCATCTTTGTACTCGACTGTTTGCCAGCCGGCATTTTCCTGGACGTTGCCTTTCCACGTGCCGTCGCTTGTTATGGTCATTTCGCGGCCGTCGGAAAAACGAGCCTGCAAGGTCAGGGCGAAACCTTCCGGGCCGCCGAGGTCCTGCCCCCAAGCAGCGATAACGTTGGTGCCTTTTCGCAGGTACGGGACCACGTTGAAACGTTCGGGAAATTTCCAACGAGCCCAGGGGCCGATTTCTTCCTCGATGCGTTGGCCGTTGACGAACAAGCGATAGCCATTGTCGGCGGTGACCACCAGGCGGGCCTGCTCGGGGATTTCACTTAGATCAAAAGTCTTGCGAAGGTAACAGGCATGGGCCTGGCCCATCCATATCCACGAGGCTTTTTTCAGATCGGGTTGGATCAAATCGGCGACTTTTTCCTGTAACGTGGCGGCCGTTGGCGGTTGTTTCTGGACGTAAAGTCTGCCGTAATTACCGTCAGCAAGTTCTAAAAATACGTAGTTTAAACCCTGGCGAAGGGGGAGATTGCCTAGAGTATCTTCAAAAGGCTGCTCCCGGCCGTTAACCCACAAGCGGGCCTTGGATTGGCAGAGTTCGACCTGTAATCCGCGGCGTTGTTCGCGAGGACTACGCAGACGGGTGAAGAGAATTTTACGTCCCTCGTGCAGAACGATGAAATTAGGATCAATGGCACCGTCGGGATAACCGGCGTGTCCGCCCCAAAGCATAGGATTAGCCCGTCCGATGGTTTTGGAAAATTCGACCGGCTGCCAATTCAGGGTTTGATCTGCTAATTGCAAGGCTTCGCCGGGCGTAATGGCTTCGGAATCGGCGGCGAGAATTTTTTCCACGTCCGTAGATTCGTTCAACGGTCCAGCTGTTAACCAATACGGGCCGATACTGTAGCGAGCGGTCGTCCAATCCGAATCGTCGAAATCAGCCTCGTGCCACCCCAATTCCGTGTCGGGTTTCTGTCCTTGTTCGCGGTAACGAAAGGCTCTACGTTCCGGGCCGATCAATTCATCGGAAGGCGGCCATTGGAAAGCACCCCATTGATTATCACGGGTGGGGATCACGGAAAAGGTCCATTGTTCACCCAGTTTTTTGGTAGATACCGGCAGAGCGGGCAGGCCCTTACCACCACTTTGCTCCCCACCGAGACGAAACACGATCAACTGGGCAAGATTGCCTTCCAAATGCTGGCGAATTGTGGTGTATTCACCGTTGCGTTGAAATTCATGGACGGGTTCGCATTGGCCGGTGAACAAATCCCACCGTTCGGGAACGGCATCCACGCGGCAACGGGCGGTGAGAGTGATCGGATGATCCTCGGCATTTTGTACCAGGTACACATTTGTATCACCAATGCGGTGGTGATTGACGTAAACGGTTCCACCGTCAGGCACAAAATCCCGCTGAACATGTTGGCTGACGATCGTCGGTAACTGTTGC
>CAZMVS010000450.1:0-9365 GCA_964569525.1 uncultured Planctomycetales bacterium | reverse complement strand
CACCAAAATATAAGTCACCCCGAAAAACAAATTCTGCCAGATCACCCGGGTCGTCGCCCGCGACAAACGAATTAAAAAAGGCAACCGCTGCAAATCGTTACTCATCAACGCCACACTGGCCGAGTTGATGGCCACATCACTACCCGCCGCACCCATGGCCACGCTCAAATCGCCAGCCGCCAATGCCGGAGCATCGTTCACTCCGTCACCAATCACCGCCACCCGGTGGCCCTTGGCTTTCAACTCATCCACCAGTTTCAATTTCTCATCCGGCAACACCTCGGCCTGCACGTCTGTCGCGTTCATTTCCTTGGCTACCCGCCGGGCCACCGACCACTTGTCACCCGTCACCATGGTCAACACCCGCACGCCCAATTCACGCAACTCGGTGAATGCATCCCGGGCCTCGGCCCGCGTCCGGTCTTCCAAGCCGATCCAACCCAGCAGCTTCCCGTCCCGCGCCACGTACAACACGCTTACTCCCTCAGGCTCCTGATAGGCCGGATCATTCAACAAACTCATATCCACGCCCTGCTCCTCCAACCAACTTTGCCGGCCAACCCGCACCTCCTGGCCGTTCACTTTCGCCTGCACCCCTTTCCCCATCGTCTCGGAAAAATCCTCCGGCTCACCCAACTTCACCCGGGCCTTCTTGGCCACTGCAATCAACGCCCGCGCATTGGGATGCTTCGACAACGAATCTGCCGACGCCGCCGTCCGCAACAAATCTGTCCCTTCAATGCCCGGCGCAGGTTTCATCTGTGTCACACTCAATTCACCCGTGGTCAGCGTTCCCGTCTTGTCAAAAACAACCGCCGTCAAGTTACGGGCTCCCTCCAGGTTCACCACGTTTTTCACCAAAATCCCCAGCCGGGCTGCACACGACAAAGCCGCCACCATCGCCGTCGGCGTCGCCAAAACCAACGCACACGGACACGCCACCACCAACATGGTGATCGCCCGAGTCATCCCCTCACGTCCCTGCACGAAAAACAGTACAATACCCGCCAACATTAAAATCGTCGGCGTGTACCAGGACGCATACTGATCGATCAGCCGCATCAAAGGAATCCGCGTCTTCTCCGCCTGCAAAATCAGCTGCTGCACGCGGCCCAACGTCGTATCACTCCCCGCCTTGGTCACCCGAATATCCAGCGAACCGGTCAGGTTCACCGTTCCATTAAAAACCTCGTCGCTCTCGTTTTTATCCACCGGTACAGACTCACCGGTAATATTCGCCTGGTTGACTGATGATTGCCCCGAAATAACTTCCCCGTCAGCGGCAATATTATCCCCCGGCCGAACGCGAATAACGTCACCAGGGCGAAGACTCTGCGAATCAACTTCCTCCTCGGTACCATCCGCCTTGATCCGATACGCTTTTTTCGGAGTCAACCGGATCAAAGACTCGATCGACGCCCGCGCCCCCAACGCCGTACGCGTCTCGATCAACGTGGCAATGATCATGAAAAAAGCGATCACCCCCGCCTCGCGATACATCCCAATCGCCAACGCCGCCGCGATTGCAAGCGCCACCAGCTCATCCATGTGCATCTCGCCCTCAAGCAAGTGACGAAGGGAATGGACCACTAACGGAACACCAAGCAGCAACGCCCCAATTAAGGCAAAACCATCCGCATACTGTGGCTTGTTGAAAATCCAATCCGCAATAAAAGAATTCAAAATCAGAATCCCGCCCATGAACGTTCCAACCAACAAAATCATCGAACGTGTCGTTTGGGCTTGAACCGACTTCTTGATATGCTCGCCATGAGTTATCGCCATGGTTGAAATTATTCTCCGTCTCTCATTATTTCTATTGGGATTATGTCACTGCCCCCGGTTTGCCACGATTTCCGCTCCCGGGTTTAAAACAGGCCTGTATTTACCACGTTTGGACACCCCGATAAAGGGCCACAATTACCAACAGGCCAAATGACCGCAAAAATCATACCGGCCACTTGCACTTTAACGAAATCGCCATTGTATCTATTACGCCGTTCCCTGTCGCGGGGTTTGCTAAACAACCCACAATTCTCCATTAAGCTCGCATTGATCGCAAATTAATCGTACTTGGGAACTCGCCCATCAATAACCATTCTGTAAAATACGGAATCGATTCAAATTACAATAATTACACTGATAATAACTTTAGGCGCCTCCCTCCCAATATCGCAGGAAAACCCTTGACAAATAAGATTATTGGCCTATCCTATAATCCGGATTAACGGATGAATTAATATGGTATCAGCCGAACTCTTCAAAGCCTTGGGAGATACAACCCGCCAACGCCTGCTTCGGGTGTTGTGCATGCAGGAAATGACCGTCTCTGAGCTGGTGGATGTCCTCCAACAGCCCCAATCGACCATCTCCCGGCACCTGAAGGTCCTCCGTGAAGCGGGACTGCTACTGGATCGACGAACCGGAAGCACGGTCAGATATTCCGCTCGACCGCCCAGCTTGCCTCCCATTCGCAACGGGGAAGCAAACGGCGAAAATACCGATAACGGAGCCCAAAATGGCCAATCCCTCCGGGATCGACTGCTGGACTGGCTAGGCCAGGAACCTCTGGATGACCAACTCCGCCAACGTATGGAAAATGTCATCCTGCGTCGTAGCGGGACTGACTTCTTCGAGGGCGTCGGTTCAAGATGGGATTTTTTGCGGGCCGAGGCCTTTGGCAATATCTATCATTTGGAAGCATTAACCGCCCTGTTGCCCCGAAATTGGACAGCGGCGGATATAGGGATGGGCACCGGATACATGCTGCCCATCCTCTCCCGACGGTTTGAACAGGTGATCGCAATCGATCCCGCAGGCGCCATGATTGACGCCGCTCGCAATCGGCCGGAATTGAAATCCGTCCAAAACGTGGAATTCCGCGAAGGTTCGCTATCCGCCTTGCCTATTGAAAACGGTGAGGTCAATCTGGCTATCGCTTCTCTGGTTTTACACCACGTAGTCGAGCCCGCCGAAGCCGTCAACGAATTGCGCCGTTGCCTCGCCAAACAAGGGCGGGTACTGATCATCGAGCAGGAAACACATGGCCATCCGGAATTCCAGGAACGAATGGGCGATTACTGGCGGGGATTTGAACCGCCTACCCTGATCAAATGGGCACAAGATGCGGGCTTCACCGACGTACAGGTCACTCAGTTAACCACCGTCTGCCCTGTCAATCGAACCAATATCACCGCTCCTCCGCTGTTCGCCCTGACCGCGACAGCGCCAACGACGGGAGGGTGAAAAGATTCCAAAAAAGGTCAGACCGTAGCGAGTGGAACGGATAAAAATCCTGAAAATATTTGTTGAATCGTTCTTAATACCAAAGAGGAGTGTAAACTTATGGCTACTGCTGTGCAGGATTACAAAGTTAAAGACATTAATTTGGCCGATTGGGGCCGCAAGGAAATGCAAATCGCCGAATCCGAAATGCCCGGTCTGATGGCAACCCGCGAAGAGTTCGCCAGCAAGAAACCCCTCACCGGAGCTAAGATTACCGGCTCGCTCCACATGACCATTCAAACTGCCGTCTTGATCGAAACCCTGATGGAATTGGGCGCCGAGGTCCGCTGGGCAAGTTGCAACATCTTCTCCACACAGGACCATGCCGCTGCCGCTATCGCTAAACGTGGCGTCTCCGTCTTCGCCTGGAAGGGCGAAACACTCGAAGAATATTGGCAATGCACCTTGAATGCCCTTACCTGGCCACAGGGCGACGGTCCCACCATGATCGTGGATGACGGCGGCGACGCCACCTTGCTTTTGCACCGCGGCCATGCCCTCGAAGCCGAATATGCCCAGACCGGCAAAGTCCCCCCGGTTTCCACTGAAAACGAAGAAGTCGAAACGGTGGACAAACTGCTCCGCAAGCAGCTTGAAAAAGACCCCCAGTTCTGGCACAAAATCGCCAAGAATATGGTCGGCATCAGTGAAGAAACCACCACCGGCGTCCATCGCCTGTATCACATGGCCAAGGCCGGCGAACTGCTCTGCCCAGCCATCAACGTCAACGATTCCGTCACCAAGAGCAAGTTCGACAACC
Source organism: uncultured Planctomycetales bacterium (assembly GCA_964569525.1). Taxonomy (GTDB): domain Bacteria; phylum Planctomycetota; class Phycisphaerae; order UBA1845; family PWPN01; genus JAAYCU01. Next base: position 5,320 of record CAZMVS010000450.1, on the reverse strand, counting down.
TCTATGGCTGCCGCGAAAGCTTGGCCGACGGCATCAAGCGAGCCACTGACGTCATGATCGCCGGGAAGAAATGTTGTGTCCTCGGTTACGGCGACGTGGGCAAAGGTTCCGCCCAAGCCTTCGCCGGTCTCGGCGCTACGGTTTACGTCACCGAAATTGATCCTATCTGTGCCCTCCAGGCCGCCATGGAAGGCTTCCAGGTCGTCACCATGGAAGAGGCCTGCAAGTTCTGTGATATCTTTGTTACCGCGACTGGCAACCTCGACGTGATCACCCGCGAACACATGGACCAAATGAAAGACGGCGCGATCGTCTGCAACATCGGGCATTTCGACAACGAGATCCAAGTGAGCTCTCTTAACAATCTGAAGTGGGAAGAGATTAAACCCCAAGTCGATCACGTGATCTGGCCCGATGGCAAAAAGATTATCATGTTGGCCAAGGGCCGCCTGGTAAATCTGGGATGCGCCACCGGCCACCCGAGCTTCGTTATGAGTAACAGCTTCACCAATCAGTCTCTCGCCCAGATGGATCTGTGGGAACACCGTAATGATGATAAATACGATAAAGCGGTTTACACCCTACCCAAAAAGCTGGACGAGAAGGTCGCTGAGCTGCACCTCAAGAAGCTCGACGTCAAACTAACCAAGATGACCGAAAGACAGGCCAAGTACATCGGCTTCCCGGTGGAAGGCCCCTTCAAACCGGATCACTACCGCTACTAAATCGTCGAAAGATGTTGCCAAGTTTCGCCTTTATCGGCGGAAACGAACAACAGCGATGAAATGCCAAAACCCGGGGAACAACCTTCCCCGGGTTTTTTCTTATTATAAATGCTTACCAAAAAAGGAAGGGAATTATGAGGTTTCTGCCTGCGCTTCTGCTCGCCGGCTTGAATCAATAGGAAGATTCTGGTTAGCTATTGACAGCAATAACAAACCACCACAAACCACCCCAACGCTAACCATGATTTCTATCCACGTCGGAATATAAACCTCTGAGGCCGTACGCATAATAGCCAACAGGCAAATATTTAACCGGTTCATAACCACACCGGCTACAACCATCATTGTGCAGAAAAACAGCCATAGCCGACTATACCGAAATCGCCGACCGAGCAATAAAATACCGGGAACCAACACTCCCACAACGAGTTCTATGATAAATACCCAACTCTCCATGGAATTTTCCAACAATAATCCCAACTCGTTGTTGGCATTGAGGTCCATTAATTTCAACCCCAAGTAGAGAAACAATATAGGAGGCAGGGCCTTCGCCAAATCACCCATAACACGTGTCGGAATTTGCCGACCGAATATTAAACCGGCCAAAATAGCTTCAAAAATAACCATGGAAATTCCAACAGCCACCGCCGACGTTATAAAAAACAACGGCAGAATCGGAGAAAACCACAATTCGTGTAGACGATGACCCGCCAACACAAAAAGCGAACCCAGCGAACTTTGATGCAAGCTGGAAATTAAAACACCTGCCCCTACAAAGAAAATCATGACTTTGCGCAAAACTTTTAAAGGCGTTTTGAGTTGGAATCGCTCACAAACAATGGGCAAAAACTCCAAAAACAAAACACAGTTATAAAGCATCACGCACCACGAAACCTCAAAAAGAAGCGAGTGCGGCTGCCAAAACACAATAGGATGCCAGATTGTCCATGGCCGACCCAACTCAATGATCAAACCAAGAACGGCAAACAAATAACCCATAAAAGCCGTCGTTACCGCAGGCCGGGTAAACACCTCAAACTTACGTAATCCGAAAACGTGGACCACACCGGCTAAAACAAATCCGCCTGCCGCTAACGCAATTCCCACTAAAACGTGAAACCCCTTCCACAACCCCCAAGGAACGGAGTCACTCATATTGGTCACTTCACCCAAACCCACAAAAAAACGATAAACCACCAGGCTGAATGAAATCAAAATCAAGGCTGACAATATCAGCCGGGCGTTAGTAATCTTCGGTCTTGAAATCGCTGGAATTACTGACATCAGGAATGGTCCCCTTCCTCAGTGTCGGCGGCTTGTTTGCTCTTGTCCTGCCGATGCTGAAGCTTGTGCAAGGCCCCTAAAAACAACCCGAAACCAACTATCCATCCGGGTAACGCATGCATGATTGTGTCCGCATAACTTGTGTGCGTACGATCCGGCAGATTCGGCAAACCGAATTTTTCAAACTCCACACCCGCCAGGATGAGGTAGCTGGCTCCGCCCGCTTCATGCTCACCATAAACATGGTTCACATACCTGTCCGGATTTTCTTCAATACGACGATGGGCTTCGGCAATAAGGTCCGCTCGCTTCCCACTCATCAACGCGCCTGTCGGACAGGCCTTCACACATTCCATACACAACGTGCACTTGCGAACTCGGGGGGCTACCTTTGCATATTCATAACGGACAACTTCGTAAGGACAAGCTAATTCGCAATACCGACAACCAATGCAGATGTCCTCGAAATATTTCACCGGCCCTTCGGGCGTTTTCTGTAACGCCCCCACTGGACAGGCCGTCACGCATGCGGGAACGTTGCAATGCATGCAATTCTTCTTAATAAACGACCATCGATCCGGCTTCCCGTCTCCGTCCTGATCCTCCCCGTGATAAGCTTCCAAAATCATGAAATTCTCCACGGAAAGATCCCGCGGCATGTGATACGTTTGCCCACTGTGCTCATCGGTAGGTGGATTCAGTTGGTTGTATTCCTGGCAACGCTTTTCACATGCCCGACAGCCGATACATCGTGTCGCATCATACAACTTGGCTTGTGCCTCGGGATAGTCCGGCGAATCACTTCGGGCCTGTGCAACCGGGGGAGCAAGCGCAGTCCCGAACAACCCCCCGGAAACGGCAAAAAACTTTCTCCTGCTGATCGAACTCACCGCTTTACTCCTTCTTCGATTCAACCGAATCGTTGTTTTCTTTTTCATCATGGGCCTTCAGCTTCTTGGCGGCGGCGGTAACACCTACTCCTGCAAGAAAACCGCCAAAACCAATCAGGCCGACAGCCGTGTAAGCATTAGTATTGGCTGGTTCACGATTACCAGGTCCACTGACCGGCGGATACAAACCCGGGAATCCCATCTGGGCCGGTGCAATCGGCTCATACATCGAAGTCTCAAAAGGAAAGCCCGGCTCTACGCAACCGATACAGGGGTGACCTGACCGAATACACCAGTTTGTGCCGTTATTCCATTGCCGATCAGGACAGTCCGCCCAAGTGATCGGCCCTTTGCATCCCAGCTTGATCAAGCAGCCATGCTCGCCAAATTGCTCGGCGAATTCGCCGCGCTCAAAATGCCCGCGATACGGACAATTATCATGAATTAATGTACCGAAAAAAGCTTTCGGCCGGCGGTGCTGATCGAGCTCCACACCTTCGACCCCCTTCACCAAAATGCCCACCAGAGTCCCTACAAGCCAATCCGGATGCATTGGACAGCCCGGAACATTGATCAGCGGAGTTTCAATACCTTCTTGCTTAAAAAACTCCCCTACCCCCTTACAGCCTGTCGGATTCGGCGGGGCTGCCGGTATCCCCCCAAAGGCCGCACACGTCCCTGCTGTCAAAACCACCTTGGCATTTCGCCCCAAATCACGCACATGAGAGGCAAAAGTAATAGGCTTACCCTCTTTATCTTCACCTACGGCACAATACAAACCATCGTCCTTGGTGGGTACCGCACCCTCCACCACCAGGATATATTGACCTTTGTGCTTAGCTGCGATTTCGTTCATGGCCTCCATGGCCTGCTCGCCCTGGCCGGCCATCAGCGTGGCGTGGAATCCAAGTGATAACTGGGTATCGGGAAGAACCTTCTTCAGCAGCACCTCCTGAATGGTCGGCGAAGCGGAATTCAGTAAAGACACTGAACATCCCGTACAAGACGACCCCGACATCCAGATAATCGGAACCTCCGCTATTTTCTCACCTTCCGCCGCCCGGCATTCACCTCGACCACCGGGTAAACGGAAAAGTGAAAAACTCAACGCACTCGCCGCTGCCGCTCCTGACTGTAGTAAACCACGCCGTGTTAACTCCATGGCCTGCTCCTTCACGAGGTCACCTCCGCGACGACACTGCCGTCGCCTGTTCAAGATACTCTGCTGGTAGCCCCAATTCGCTTAATGAAAGTTCAATCACCCGCGGTATCGCTCGCTCCACCGCACACGACAAGCCAATATCGGTTTCAATCCGCCCAGCCTGTACCGCCAAGATGATCACTTCCGCCGGAGCCCGCCCCAACAAAGCCGTTTCTTCTAAAGCGTCCAGTAAATGTACTTGGTGCAAACTTATCGAGGCCTGCCGCATCGGTCGCAGCTGTTCGGGCGTAAGCCGAAAAACCGCGCCCGGCTCATGGCCTGCGTCAACGGCATCAACTACCACGATCTTGGAACGATTCTCCAAAACCGCCGCCAACTCCAGGCTGCTCGTCCCCGCCTCGTAAACCTCCACGTCTTCAGGCAAATCAAACTCCGCCAGACGCTGGGCTACATAAACCCCAACGCCGTCGTCGCCTTTCAGCATATTGCCGATCCCGACAAATAACCTGGAGGCCAACACCAGCAACTCCTTTTATGCCACCTGAAATTCACCAATGTCCGTGCCCTGCGGCTCGGTCATATGGATCGAACAAGCCAGACAGGGATCGTAAGAACGCACAATACGCACCAATGCGTACGGATTGGCTTCATCCTTAACCTCCGTGCCCTCCAACGCCTGTTCACAAGTACCCGGCTGATCCTGGTCATCCCGCGGCGAACAATTCCACGTGGTCGGAACCACCGCCTGGTAATTTTCGATTTTGCCGTTTTTGATTTCGATCCAATGACCCAACGCCCCACGCGGAGCTTCTGTCAGCCCCATACCGTTGGACTCCTGAGGAAGATCGTATTTCGCACAGGTCTGCTTGCCCGGCTTCAACTCCATCAGCCATTCCGCCATGGCATCAGCCACAACCTTGGTCTCAATCGCTCGGGCAGCGTGCCGTCCCATCGTGCTCTGCAATACTTCTGGACCGGCATTCAGTTCCCCCAACACCTTGTCCACCAACGGCTTAACCTTGGCGTGCCCACGAACGTATGCCATCAATACTCGTGATAACGGACCAACCTCGTAAACATTTCCGTCATATCGAGGAGCCTTAATAAAGGAATAACCGCCCGGCTTGGTGGGATCTGCAACGGTTTCCCCTCCGGAGGGATGCAAACCGCTACGACTGCTGTACCACGAATATTTTATCTGTTCGGTAATCTTCTGTGGATCCAGCTCCGTCAATTTCATGCTCCGGCCATCAAGTATG
>CAZMVS010000449.1:0-12990 GCA_964569525.1 uncultured Planctomycetales bacterium | reverse complement strand
AAAGGAAAAATATATTTTGGGCAGGTTTTGTGGTTGAATTGAGAGGTGATGGAAAAGCGGGTGTGAATTGCGCAAAAATCACTGGACGGGTGGTGGTTTGTGGATTAGGCTGATTTTATTGATCAGTAGTTTTTTCGTGTACAAACGACCAAGCATAGAGGAGGCAGGCGATGAGTTCATGGACACGACGTGAGGTGATGAAAGCGGGTGCGGCGGCGGGATTGACGGCGGGGATGACGCAAGCGGTGCGAGCCCAGGCGAGTAAGAAGACGATCGGGCTGGGCTGGATTGGCGTGGGCAGTCGAGGGACGGAAGTTTTAAACCGCATCTTGGATGTCGAAGGGCATAAGGTAGAGGCGGTTTGTGATATTGATGAAGAGGCGTTGCAGCGGGCGCGGGAGTTGGTGAAGGAAAAGCAGGGGCATATGCCGGAGGGGTACAACAAGGGGCCGAATGATTTTCTGAATTTGTTGGATCGGGAGGATATAGACGCGGTGGGGGTGTCCACGCCGTGTTATGAGCATGCGCGGATGTTTCTGGCGGCGTTGGAGCGAGACAAGCATGTTTACGGCGAGAAGCCGATGGGGTTGACGATCAAGGAGTTGAACGCGGTTACTTTGGCGGCGAGCAAGCGGCCTGATGTTGTTTTCCAGGTGGGATTTCAGTGGATGGCCCATCCGACGATGATGGATGCGTTGGATCGGATTCATCGGGGTGAGATTGGGCGAGTGATCGAAGGGCGATTTCATCGGCATAATTCGAAATATTTTGCCGGGGGGTGGTTTGGTCGTCGGGAGCAGTCGGGGGATTGGATGCTGGAGCAGAACGTGCACGAGTTCAATATTATGAACCTGGTGGCGCGGAGTACGCCGATTCGGGCGTATGGATTGGGGCGGAATGATATTTTCACGGATCGCCAGCCGGAACGGAACGTGACGGATTATTACACGACGATTGTTGAGTTTCCGAATGGTTTTACAGTGCATTACAATTTGAGTTGGCTGACGCCGGAGCCGTGGGCCGGTCGGCAGATGCGGGTGGTCGGTATGGATGGGATCATTGATATCGAAGAGGGTGAGATTCACCTGCATGATAAGGACAAAAAGGTGGAGCCGATCAAGGAGATCAAGGAGAGCGATACGAATCTGGCGGTGGCGGCATTTATTGACAGTATTCAGAATAACAAGCCATCGATTGCCCCTGCGGGGTTAGGGCGAAACGCGGTATTGACGGCCATGTTGATCCGCAAAGCGGTTTACGAGCGGCGGGTGGTGACATGGGGTGAGATGTTGCGGAGTTGTTAGACGAATCGGCGTGTGTTCAGTTGAACAATTCAGTGAGATAAAAGATCGAAGTGATTTCAGCCGGCCTGTGGGTTTCCCGCAGGTCGGTTGATTTTCAGGTAGAGAGGCGGCTCTTTCGACTAAGGTGGTTAATGGGGCGGGGTGTTTTCTGTTGAGGTCAGGGTTGTTGTCGGTCGTCGGGGGCGGTTGGCGTTTGAGCATGGAGCGGTTATACTAATTCTTGTTCATCTCCCCTTCACGCGTTCGCAAGCAAGGGTGAGTAGCGAATCATTTCAGAGCATTTTGTGAGTAAAGGGACGTTTCGTCCGTCGAGCAAATTAACAGGTAAATTGGCTGGAATTTAGTGGTTGTTCTATATCATTGGATGACAGGATTAGTCTGTATCAATTGGAGAGTTAATGAATAATACACTTGTTGGATATGATTTTATAGCAGGATTATACGGAGGAATTTATTTATGTTATTGACCATTTTACGAGCGGTTTTTGTGGCGGTGGTGGCGGCATTGGCCATGAATTTTGCGGAGGTGCATTTTCAGGTTTTGGATCCCACGGTGACTTTTATTGTGGCCTTGGGATTGGCCGGCGTGGTAGTGGCGTTTGACGTGTTTGTGCCCCAGAAGTCGTTGTTGGCGTTATCGGGATTGTTTTTCGGGTTAGTAGTGGGGATGGTGATTGCTTTCGCGGCGAGCCTGGTTCTGGATTTATTGGTGGATGCTTACCGTTCGTCGCTGTTGGAAGTATTGGCAGTCAATTCATCTCAATTGAGCGAGTTGGTCAGTACGGTGAAGGTGTTGATTGGTTCGGTTGCTTGTTACGTGGCGGTGAGTTTTATTTTGCAGACCAAGGATGACGTACGTTTTGTGATTCCATACGTGGAGTTCGCCAAGGAGCGGAAGGGTCAGCGGCCTTTGATTTTGGACACGTCGGTGATCATTGACGGGCGGATTGTGGATATTCTGCAGACGTGGAGTCCGGACGCGCCCATTTGTATTCCGCGTTTTGTGTTGGCGGAGTTACAAGGGATTGCGGACAGCAGCGACAAGCTGAAGCGGAAGCGTGGTCGGCGTGGTCTGGATATTGTGAACAAGCTGCAGAGCCTGGAGAATATTGAGATTCAGTTTTACGACAGCCGACTGACGCGTGAGGAGATGGCTGAGCCGGTGGATCAGCGGCTGGTGGTTTTGGCGACGAAGATTAATGGGCGGATGGTGACCAACGATTATAACTTGAACAAGCTGGCCCAGATTCGGGGGGTGGAGGTCATTAATATCAATGATTTGGCCAACGCGTTGAAGCCGGTATTTTTGCCGGGGGAGGCGATGCAGGTCAAGATCATCAAGCCTGGGGAGGAGCCGGGGCAAGGTGTAGGCTACATGGAAGATGGGACCATGGTGGTGGTGGAATATGCCCAAGACAAGGTTGGGGAAGTGGTCGGTTTGACGGTGACGTCGGTGTTGCAGACTTCGGCGGGCCGGATGGTTTTTGGTCGTGTAGGCAGCGGGCCGATTACGGATCGGCCGCGGCGTAAGTTCGGGCAGACGACGAATTAAGCTTGGGTAAGAAAGACGTGCAGGTTTGATTTCGGCCTGTTTCGAGGCGTTGGTTTCGAAGCAGGCCGTTTTTGTAGTTGCGCGGCGAAGCATTGGATATGAAGAAGGGTTCCCGACAGCGAGGTGCTGTGCGCGTATAATGCGTGCGAGAGTGGTCAGGTTTTAGATTAGATAGTTGGAAACGGGATAGCTGGGCCGATTGGCCGGCGAACTTTTGAATTGGTGAAGGTTCAGGTATTTCCCGGCGAGTATTCATATTGAGCAGGAGGTGATTCCATGGCAGGGCGAGTTGATTTACTTGCGGAGGTGCGGGAATTTATCGGGCAAGATTTGATCAAGATGTTTATTGGCGGTGAGTGGGTTGAGGCGGCTGATGGTGGCACTTTTCAGAGCGTGGATCCGGGGGAGGGATCGCCGTTGGCCACGGTGTGTGAAGGGACGGCGGCGGACGTGAATCGAGCGGTGCAGGCAGGGCGAAAGGCTTTTGAGGAAAGCGGTTGGGCAAGTATGCCGGCGAATGATCGCTCGGAGAAGTTGCATCGGTTGGCAGACCTGGTGGATAAGAGTGCGAAGGTATTGGCCCAGTTGGAGTCGCTGGACGTAGGCAAGACACTGACGCTTGCAGAGAGTGTTGATATTCCAAATTTGGCTCAGACGTTACGTTGGTACGCGGATCTGGCGGTGCACGTGCGTTACAGTGAGCCGCTTGCGGTGAGTGGTTTCGAGGCTCGGCAGGCACGATTTCCGTACGGAGTGGTGGGTTGTATTCTGCCGTGGAATATTCCCCTGCTATTGGTAGGCTGGAATACTGCACCGGCTTTGGCGGCGGGGAATACGGTGGTCATCAAGCCGGCGGAAGACACGCCTTTGAGTACACTTTACTTCTGTAAGCTGGTTCAGGAGGCGGGTATTCCGGAGGGGGTGGTGAACGTGGTGCCCGGATACGGGTCGAAGGCGGGTGCGGCGTTGGCGGAGCATCCGGGGATCAAGCGGATGGCCTTTACGGGTTCGCCGGAAGTCGGTCGAGAGATTGGTGCGGCCTGCGGACGGAACCTGGTGCCGGTGAAGTTGGAGCTGGGGGGCAAGGGCGCGGCGGTTGTGTTTGACGACGTGGATCCCCAGGCGGTGGCCCGGGAGCTGGTTAATGCGGTGACGCTCAATACGGGGCAGGTGTGTTGCACGGCGACGCGATGGATATTGCATGAGAAGGTGTACGATGCATTTATCAGCGCGGCTAAGGATATGCTGAGCGCGGTAAAGATCGGGCACGGCATGGAAACGGATAGCGAGATGGGTCCCGTGGTAAGCGAAAAACAACAGAAGCGGGTTATTAATTATCTGGATCGGGGCAAGAAGGAAGGCGGGCAGGTCGTGCTGGAGGGCGGTCCGGCGGAAGTGGCTTCTTGTCCGGGTGGATTTTATGTTCGTCCGGCGATGCTGAGCGGCGATCCGGACAACGTATGTGCGCGTGAAGAAATATTTGGGCCGGTGTCGTTTTTGATGAAGTTCAAAGATGAGAATGAGGCGGTGGAATTGGTTAATCGTTCGGACTACGGGTTGGCGAACAGCGTGTGGACGGGCGATATGAACTTGGCCAATCGCGTGGCGGAGCGCATGGTGGCGGGCAACAGTTGGATTAATGGGCATAATTTATTTCCGCACGGTGTGCCTTATGCGGGTTGCAACAGGTCCGGTTTTGGCGGGGGTGTGCTTGGTGCGGATACGTTCTTTGATTACCTTCGGCCACAATCTATTGTTCGGCCGCTTTGACAGGTGATGATTTGTTAGCAGGAGGATGAAATGGACGTTTTATCAGCAATTCGTAAACGGCGGAGCGTGCGTCAATATTGTGATCGGGCCATACCGGAGGAGGTGATGATGGGGATGCGGGAGGCGTTGCGCTTTGCTCCGTCGGCGTGTAATTACCAGCCCTGGCATTTTATTTTCGTGCAGGAGGCCAAGTTGCGGGAGGAAGTGGCGAGGATAGCCAGGAAGCAGGACTGGATGGCCCGGGCCCCGGTGATCGTGGTTGGGCTTGGGGATGCTGATCATGCTTATCCCCGGATGGGTGGTTACTGGAACAGCATGGAAGTTGACGTGGCTATCGCTTTGGATCATTTGACGCTGGCGGCGGCTGCGGAAGGGTTGGGGACCTGCTGGATCGGGGCGTTTGACGAAGCGAAGATCAGGCCGGTGTTGAATATTCCGGACCATATGAAGATCGTGGCCATGACGCCGCTGGGATATCCGGCGGAGGAGAGATTGCTAGGCGCGGTGGACGATTCGCTGCGTAGGCCGGAGGCTGAAATTTTCAGTATTGATCGGTACGGCAAGGAGCAATCATAGAAAGAAGATATCGCCGTTATTGCCGGTTTGTCCCTGACTGAGGACAAGGGTGGGGTATATCGATTGCGATTTTCGTGTTCATTTTCTGAGTCAGTATGGGGCGGTTTGAGATTATTCGATAAATCGGTTCCGGCGTGACAGGGGGGGAAAGATTTTTCTCCCGGCGCGCCGGGATCGAAATGACCATGTGCTCGAAATGTAGGGTGGCACCAGCTATAATACCAATTCTCAGTATGTGTTTTTGAAGAAGACTCACTTGGGATTCCTGAAATGAAAGCGTGGTTATGTCCGTGCAGCAGTCGGAGGGTAAACAAACACCGCATGATGGTCGTGCCTTAAGCTTGGGGTATCTTCTCCGCTTCAATATTCCATTGACTTTGACATTTTTAATGATGGCGGGTTCGGCCCCGATCATCAGTATGGGAATTGCGTGGATGCACGATGCGGAAGGGGAGCGGTTGCATTTATCCGCGTTTTTGTTGACGTTTGCGGTTGGGTTGTTTCTTTACAGTCCGCTGTTTTTTGCGCGGAACATTGCCATTCGCACTGTTTCCGATCGCCGCTCGTTGTTTCGTTTCAATAGTTTTTTTTGTGTATGTGCGTCGGTGTCCGCTATCGGCATAGTGATGGTCAGCCAGGTGGATGTCGTCGGGCATTTTGTATATGGACATTTATTAAATACTCTTCCCGCGGTGGAAATGCTGGCCAGGGAGGGGATTTTGATGTTCACGCCCATTCCCATATTAATTGTTTTACGTGGGATGGGGCATGCCTGTCACATTAACAACGGGCAGACGTGGTATGTTGGGGTAGGGACGTCGCTACGATTAACGGCGATGGTTATTTTTGTATTCGGATATGCTGTCGATAGTGAGTTGAGCGGGCCGACGCTCGGGGGAATTACGTATTCGGTAGGCATTTTAACGGAAACCGTGTTCATATTACTTACTTTATGGAATAAGCCCCAGTGGCGGCATAACGGGGAGCAGAAGTTACTGAGTTACGTACAGTTTGCCCGTTACGCGGGTCCGTTGATGCTAGCGAGCTTGCTAACCAAGTGTCTTACGCCGGTATTGATTTACATGATCAACAATTGCTATCGTCCCGAGGAAAATGGATCGGCCTTCAACCTGATTCGGGATTCGGCGTGGGTTTTATTGGCCTTGCTGCACTCCATTCAGCCGGGGATTGTGACTTTTGCCACTTCGCGGGGGAACCTGCGTACGCTGGTGCGTTTTGCGGGCGGATTGATGTGTGCGATTACCGGTTTGATTATTTTGGTAGCGTTAACCCCGTTGCGCGAGTGGATATTCGTGGATCTCATGCGGGTGGACAACCAGATCATTTTGCAGCTGACATTTATGGCCTTGATCTGGCTTATCCCGCAGCCATTGGCCAGTATGGCCAACTTGTTTTTGTCGGCGTTGCATACTCGGAGCGGGCATACGATGTGGGTGACGGTGGGTAATTTGGTGGCCTTATCCGTTTTAATTACCGCGGCGGTAAGTATGGATTTGTCAGCATATAACGGGGTGATTCTGGCGGTGATTGCGGGGGTTTTGTTTCATTTGGTGGCAGGAATGGTGCAGTTGTTGGGATTGCTCAACGGTGGGTTGGAGGCATCGCTCTCCACGGAAAACCTGGCAGAACGTTTTGGTCCCACGATTGAGGAGGACGCGGAGCCTCCTGGTGAGGCGGTTCCGGTGCCTGAACGGGTGCGAGTCTAGAGACGGATATCATTTCTCTACTTGTTCCTTGCGGACAGATCATCTACCCTGTGCAATTGGTGATTTGCGTTTTGAGCTGCGCAGATCGTGTAGTGGATTTGAAGGACCAATGGTTGCGCAGGGCGGGTGATTTTCGTGGACCAGGAGCGTTATATCCGCATTCGAGGGGCGAGGCAGCATAACCTGCAGAATATCTCTATTGATATTCCGCGGGATCAATTCGTGGTGATCACCGGGTTGAGCGGTTCGGGGAAAAGTTCGCTGGCGTTCGATACCATTCATGCCGAGGGGCAGCGGAAATTCATGGAGACGTTGTCCACGTACGCCCGGCAATTTTTGGAACAGATGCAGAAGCCGGACATCGACCATCTCGACGGTTTGCCCCCGACGATTGCGATTGAACAACGGACCAGTTCGACCAATCCGCGTTCTACGGTGGCGACGACGACGGAGATTTATGATTATCTGCGGCTGTTGTTTGCTCGCATTGGTGAGCCGCACTGTTACATTTGCGGGCAGAAGATTGAGCGGCAGTCGCCGTCGCAGATTGTGGATGCGGTGCTCGGCTTGCCGGAGGGTACGCGAATCATGATTTTGGCTCCGCTGGTTCGCGGTCAGCGAGGCCAGCATGAGGAGGTATTTCGTTACATTCAGCGGCAGGGATTTGTGCGGGTGCGGCTGAACGGGAAGCTGGAAGATCTGCGGGATATCGAGAAGCTTACCAAGAATAGAAAGCATCATATCGACGTGGTGGTGGATCGGTTGGTGATCAAGGAGGGGATCGCCACGCGGCTGGCGGAAAGTATTTCGCTGGCGTTGGCGATGGGTAATGATACGGTTTTTGTGGCGATGGAGAAGAAACGGGGGCAATGGAAGGATCAGATTTATAGTGCCCGTTTTGCCTGTCCGAAGCATCCGGAAGCCAATTTGCCGGAACTGGCGCCGCGTATTTTCAGTTTCAATTCCCCGCATGGAGCGTGTCCGCAGTGCAGTGGGCTGGGCAAGGTGATGGAATTTGATTCGGAGTTGGTGGTTACGGATCCGAGCTTGACGTTGGCGGAGGGGGCGATCGATGCGTGGCGGCACGGCGGTAAGCGGTTGAACATGTATTATCGCAAGCTGCTGAATGATTTTTGTCTGCAGTTCGAGGTGTCGCCGGAGGTGCCGTTCAGGAAGCTGCCCGAAGAGTTGCGGAATATTCTGATGAACGGCACGACGCCGGAGACGGAGGAGAAATACGGTGCCCATTTCGAGGGGGTGTTGCCGAACTTGAAACGCCGCTGGGAGACGACGGAAAGCGATGCGGTGAAGAAACGTTTGCATGATTATTTGAGTGAACGGCCTTGCGAGGCGTGTGGTGGGGCACGTTTGCGAAAAGAGTCGTTGGCGGTCCGGGTGGGTGAAAAGAACATGCAGGACGTGGTGTCCATGACCATCGAGCAGGGGGTGGCGTTTTTCGATGGTTTGAAGGTCGAAGGTGAACGGGAACGGGTGGCGGAGCCTATCTTGCGGGAGATTAAGCAGCGGTTGCGGTTTATGCTGGACGTTGGTTTGGGGTATCTCACGTTGGACCGGACTAGTGCGACCCTGTCGGGTGGCGAGGGGCAGCGGATTCGGCTGGCGACGCAGGTGGGTAGCGGATTGGTCGGGGTGTGTTACGTGTTGGATGAACCGACGATTGGTTTGCATCAGCGTGACGGGCGGAACCTGATCGAGACGTTGCGCGGCATGGTTGCGGCGGGCAATTCCGTGTTGGTGGTTGAGCATGACGAGGAAGTGATTCGTGCGGCGGATTATTTGATCGACATGGGCCCAGGAGCGGGGACCAATGGCGGGCAGATCGTGGTGCACGGCAAGCCTGAGAAGGTGTTGAAAGATCGTGATTCGTTGACCGCCCAGTATATGCGGAAAGAAAAGTCGATCCCTGTGCCGGCGAAGCGGCGGAAGATTGTGCGTAACCAGTCGATCGAGGTGAAGGGTGCGGCGGAGAATAATCTCAAGTCGATTGACGTGCAGTTTCCGGTGGGCGGGTTTGTTTGCGTGACGGGGGTATCGGGCAGCGGCAAGAGCACGCTGGTGAACGAAATTCTGGTCAAGGCAATGAAGCGGAAGCTATATCATTCGCGGGTTCGGCCGGGGCGTCATGAAAAGCTGATCGGGGCGGGGCGGATCGACAAGGTGGTGGAGATTGATCAGACGCCGATCGGGCGCAGTCCGCGGAGTAATCCCTGTACTTATACGGGAGCGTTTGATTTGATCCGGCAGTTGTATTCCAAGACGCGTGAGGCGAAGCTGCGTGGGTATGGGCCGGGGCGATTCAGTTTTAACGTGAAAGGGGGGCGCTGCGAGGCGTGCCAAGGGCAGGGGACCAAGCGGATCGAGATGCACTTTCTGCCGGATGTGTTTGTGGATTGCGACGTGTGTAAGGGGACGCGTTATAACCGGGAGACGTTGGAGGTTCGGTATCGGGGCAAGAATATTGCGGACGTGTTGGAGATGCACGTGGCGGAGAGTATTCCTTTTTTTGCGAATTTTGCGCGGTTGAAGGAGATCTTGGTTGCTTTGGATGAGGTGGGTTTGTCGTACATGACGTTGGGGCAGTCTTCGACGACGCTTTCGGGGGGCGAGGCCCAGCGGGTGAAGCTGGCGGCGGAGCTGTGCAAGCCGGCGACGGGACATACGCTTTATATTCTGGATGAGCCGACGACGGGGTTGCATTTTGCGGATATTCAGAATCTTTTGCGGGTTTTGAATCGGCTGGCGGACAAGGGGAATACGATCGTGGTTATCGAGCATAATCTGGAAGTGATCAAGGTGGCGGATTGGATAATTGATCTTGGGCCGGAAGGCGGCGATCGTGGTGGTGAAGTGGTGGCGGTCGGTTCGCCGGAGGAGATTGCGGCCTGTGAGCGGAGTTATACGGGGCGTTTTTTGGGATCGCGGTTGAAAAGTTAGGCAATTATTCCGGATGATTAAAAAGGTTGTTAAGGCGGTGATAAAGACGACGGTGGACAAGGCGAAGCGGTGGGGCGAATTTATCCTGGGGACGAGCGATTATTTTCACGAGGCGACGCCTTTGGCGAATGTGGCGGCCATGGCGGAGGGGGCGAGAGGATATGGAAATTATTAATTGCACGGCACATTCACTGATAATACTTAAATGCAAGATATAGCGACAATATTCTAACAAGATTATTATTACCAGCGCAATTCCTCTGTACTTTCGGCAAATGTGAACATTTTATAGTTTTTGGCCCCTAAGTTTTTGAAATTAAGATCAAACAGAAAATTACTTCTTGGGATTACCACTAATTATCATTCAGTCCATCAGGTTTACGTGTATGAAGACGCTGTTTCCATGAATTTTCCAATCTTATCACATCTTCCGCTTCCATATCTGGTGATACTCTTTGCAATATCGAGAAATGGAAATTATCCGGATTTCGTTTGCGCAAGAGATTATTACCACCATGGCCTGTTGCAGCATAATTCAGCCAGCGGCCGAGGATATTGTCCTTACCATAAGCTGAGCCTACATAACCTTTTCCATTGGACTCGTCAAAGATGTGATAGATTCCTCGCCAATGCCTGAGCGCGTTTTTCCAGTGACGAGGCATGACGCCGAGCTGCTTCCAGGTCAGATCCAGTTCATACCATGCGGGCATAGCGGCTTCAAATACACTATTTTCATGAATAGCGACAATGGGCATAACGTTGTGATGTGCACGTCGCCACCAGGCAATCTCTGGCGGAGGCCATTCAATGGTCAATTTCCCCTTCCACTGCGTATAGAAATCACATAGCCGGAGATCGAACAATAATGTGATTTTATTTTTATCGCGGTACCACCCTCGCATTCCCAAGGAATGGAGCTCCTTGAAGACGGACATCTCCCAGAATTCACTATAGGTTAAGGGTTTTGACCCTGCGATGTGATAAAGTCCTGCAAACACGGCAGCCCCAGCTTGTCTGCCAACGAACGATGCTACATAACCAACATCCTTTAACTTCTCCATCGTTCTTTCGAGCCTGGTTTCCTGAGTTGCTTGGTAAGCATTGAACAGGTCATGCCTCTCGGCGACCAACCAGGGGAAGACTTTATTCAGTTTCGTCTCGTGAGGCCTGTGACGAAATATAAGTATATGCTTAGGATCATAGCCTTCACGCATAAGAAGATCATTCAAATTCATGTCAAATTTCCAAAAGTAGATGAAATATACCTGTTTCCCAGTACTCAATCCTTCAATCCGAAATGCAAAAACGGCTCCAATGCTATCCAAACTTCCGCCATAGGTTCGAGAGCCTTTTTGCTATGCATGATCGGGGCGGTGTAGGGAAAATGAACTTCGATGCTTGCCTGGATATTGGTCTTCTTGGTTAAAAGAAGGTAATAAGCAGCATCCAGCCATCCGGGTTGGTATGGAAGGCCGCTTTTAGGATCATCGAACATTGTGCGCAAGTCGACTTCAATATAACCATCCATCACAGGCTGCGATCGTCGAGATTTATAATGCCGTTGGACTATCTTGAGCATCGGTTTTGCCCCAGGCACTTTTTTTAGAACAGGGCGAAGGTTTCGTTCTACCTCTTTCAGGGTTTTTGCGATACCTTCTTTGCCATATTCCTTCAGCCTGCTTTTGATACCGCCTTTGATGTTATTTGGGATAGTGATCGCGACAGCTGCTTCCCAGGGACGAATCACCATGGTGGCGTGGGGAAAAGATGTGAAGCCTTTTCCCTTTGCTGATTTGAGGGGTATGAAATCCCACACGGCTTCAAACTTGTCCTGGGTAATGGCAGGACGTCCCTCGCCCTTGGGGTTAAGGCCGAGCTTTTTTTCCAGCCTCTTATTCCCGCGAAAATTCTGGCTCATCAAACGGAGCAGCCTCTTCCCTTCACGGTACGTGTACGGGTTATCTTCACTGAAATTGAAGCCGCTAAACATGGTTAAAGTTCCTCGAATTTCATAATCATGGGCAAGCAATTTTCCTTCAAATAACTGGATATATTCGATAAACTTGCGTGCCCAATTGGAATTGTTGGCTCGCTTACAAAACCAATCATATACATCTCGCCATGCAATGCATTGGCAGCTGGGAGGCAAGATTTTAGGCGGTGGATCCACAGCCAAAAGTACGACCTGCGGCTCGTAATAACTATACCACTCCGCTAATTTGATGTGTCCTTTTAATTGCCGAACAGTGGCTTTTGCTTGTACTTTGGATTCGATCAGCACTGCCCATCCATCATTATCGAAAAAGCATGCGTCGGGCAGGCCTTCGTTGTCCTCTTTGTCTGATACCGCGGCTATTCCCGGTGCTTGCTGTTCATCTAAGCGGATGCGCTTCAGGCTAGGAATCGATTTGACGCCTATTTTCCGAAGGAACGGGATAATCAATGACCGATCATGATAAAGCGTTGACATTAGCGCGTGTGTGAGTCTGTTTTCCGGCTGGCTATACTGATCGAAGATATTTCGCATAAGTTGTCATTCTATTCGGGATACTTGCGAGTCGCCAGACATGTTTGCTACGTCGGCCAAAAGCTTGATATTGCTGAAATTATGCTCGTTTATTCGCAGCATCTGTCAAAGCCTTTTAATTCTATTGTCGGTGGCGATATCCACGTTTGGACAACAACTTTTGGTCTCGCTGGTGATCTTGAGGAAACAAGGGCAACATTTTCTGCAATCAATAATGGATCGTATTAATGCACGTCAATAGTTCTCAGGGCCTTGTGAGGTTTGGGCCTGACCGAGTTAAAGCAGGGGGGTGTGTTTATCCCTGGCGGGGACGGGGGGAGCTGGTCATTGCCTGTTAATCAATGCGGGCGAGGAGGGATTTGCTGTAATCTTTGTCGCCGGTGAAGTCGAGGGGGAGAGGCGGTTGTTCGAGGATGGTGCATTTGCGGTTGGGGATATTGGTCAAGGAATTTTGCAGGCGGTCGGCGGAGATGCCGCGGTTATTGGTGGCGAGGAAGATGAGGCCTTCCTGGTCGAGCAGTTCGACGGCGCCGGCGACGAGTTCTTCCAGTTGTTGGTCGAGGACAAAGACGCGTTTGG
>CAZMVS010000448.1:0-2371 GCA_964569525.1 uncultured Planctomycetales bacterium | reverse complement strand
AAGAAAGGAGATACCACCGACTGGTGACGATAGCGAATTGACTGATCGACTTCGCGCGATCATCAACTCACGGTTGGTACGTACTGCTGGTCTATTGAGTCGGGTTTCAGGGCGAGGTGAAAAAGGTCTTGCAGCTGAGCTGAAAAGAATAAAAGTGTTGTTGGAAAAAGAAGCAACACAGTCACCATCTTCCGGCATCTCGATGTCTCAGAAAAGTAAAGGACTGGAAAATCAGAACATTAAGAAGTTTAAGGCCACCGTTCAATTTATTACACTCGAACGTATCAGAAATATCCCCAAATTTTTGATTGAAAACAAAGGTGACGTGTCACGTGTTCTGGAACGTTATAAGGATGCCAGTCAACGGTTGCGCTCTGCCTGTAACGGAGCGTTAAGCGAACGAGAATTGTCTTTAATTGATCACTACAATTTGCCACGATCCTGCGAAAAAACTCCTGATACAATGCCCGACATTAATGTGTACAAATTGTCGGAGGAATTAAGATTACGCGCGGTAAGCCAACTGCGGGATATTTCACATCCTGTAGTTTCAATCATTATTCCAATTCATAATCAGCTTCGTTTTACCATGGCCTGTCTGCACTCCATCCTTGATAACTCATGGCGGTATGCTTACGAGATCATTCTCGCCGACGATAATTCAACCGATCAAACACCTGATATATTCGAGAACAAATTCCCCGCAGTCCGTTATCTTCGTCACACACCCAATAAGGGATTTTTGGAAAACTGCAACCACGCGGCCCGTATTGCCAGAGGCCGATATCTTGTTTTTCTCAACAACGATACTATTGTAATGAAGGGATGGCTCGATGAACTCATACAAACGTTGGAGGATAATCCGTCAGCTGGATTGGTTGGCTCAAAACTGATTTATCCCGATGGAGTTCTCCAGGAAGCCGGCGGCATTATTTTCGAGGACGGAACCGGTTGGAATTATGGGCGTTTTCAGAACCCCAACGCCCCGGGATTCAACTATGCCCGTGACGTCGACTATTGTTCGGCCGCCTCTATGGCAATACGCACCGATTTGTGGATACAGCTTGACGGATTTGATACCAGATTTGTTCCCGCCTACTATGAAGATACTGATATGGCATTTCAAGTGCGCGCAGCCGGAAATCGGGTTTTATATCAACCCCTATCGGCGGTCATACACTTTGAAGGAGTCAGCAACGGTAAAACAGAGCACGAAGGCATAAAAAAGCATCAAGCGCTTAACAAACAAAAATTCTTTTTAAAGTGGGCTGAGATTCTGAAAAGTCACGGGAAACCTGATCCTGCCAACCTTCCTGCGGATCGGAATATCCGGGGCAGAGTAATCTTTGTCGACGCAACCACGCCGACGCCGGATAGAGATTCCGGTTCTATGGATGCTTTCAATTACATGAAAATCTTAAAAGAGCTGGGTTTTCATGTCACATTTATTCCATCAAATGTGACATTCCAGGGAAAATACACCGAAAACCTACAAAGAATTGGCATTGTTTGCCTTCACCAACCCTGGATACAATCGCCGAAGGAAGCGCTGCAAAAATATGCGCCCAAATCCGATATAGTCTTCCTTTGTCGGGTTAATACTGCAGCACCGCTGGTGGACATTGTCAGGCAGCACGCACCGAATGCCAAGATTATTTTCGATACGGTTGATCTCCACTTCCTCCGCGAAGAACGGGCGGCAGAATTAGCGGGATCCTCGGCATTAGCCCGCAAGGCCGCAGCAACGCGTCAAACGGAACTTGAATTAATAAAAAAATGCCACGCGTCAATGTTTCGCAGTGTCTACGAGATGGAGTTGGTACGCAAACTTGTTCCCGGCGCCAAGATTGTTAATCTACCGATCGTCCGGGATATTCCCGGTCCTTCAGGCACACCGTTTGAAAAGCGAAAGGACGTGGTATTCATAGGCGGTTTTGCACATCCGCCCAACGCAAACGCTGTTCACTATTTTGTCTCTGAGGTATGGCCGCTTGTCAGGGCGAAAGGATTCGCAGGGCGTTTTATTATTGCAGGCAGTGCCATGCCCGATGACATCAAACAACTGGCATCAGACGACATAGTGGTCAAAGGGTTTGTGGAGAACTTATCTGATCTCTTTGATAATTGTCTCTTCACTGTTGCCCCGTTGCGCTACGGAGCCGGAGCGAAGGGCAAAGTCATTCAAAGCCTTACATACGGGGTACCCTGCGTCGGCACATCGGTGGCTGCCGAAGGCTGTGGCTTTGTGAATGGTAAGCATATGTTGGTAGAAGATGTACCGGAATCAATGGCTGAAGCAATCGTCAGGTTGAGCCGCGACGAGGAGCTTTGGCAGACGCTCGCTGATGAGGGATTGACCTATTGCACGACG
>CAZMVS010000447.1:0-5689 GCA_964569525.1 uncultured Planctomycetales bacterium | reverse complement strand
ACAAAACAAACCCATTTCAAAATCGCTCATAAACCCCATCAAAAAAAGGTTTTACGACAAAAATCACCCCGAACGGAACACCCGAAAACAAACCCATTTGCAACCCATTTCAACCCCTCCAAAACCCACCTGCGCATACCAAAACCGCAACGTTCGCGCCCCCTCTGCGCGCCTGCGCCAACATCCCCAACTTATAACCCACGCCATAAAAAAAAGGGCCCCGCAAAGGACCCTTGTTTCTTCTTCGTTATGCCGCTTTAGCCTTAAGGCTTGTTGGTCTCGTATGACCACGCCAGCCACTGCAGCACGATTTCCGTATCCTTCGGCTCCACCGTCGGACCACCCCAAAAACGAAAACCGGGCGGAGCATCGCGATACGCATTGCAATCATAGGCTACGCCTTCTTCCTCCAGCGTGCCCACCACCTTCTTACAGAAGGCCGCCTGCTCATCACCGCTCAACTTACCGAACCAGTCCGCCGTTACCTTCAAACAGATCGAGGTCGAACTGCGAATCTTCTCGTCTTCCGCCAGGAAATCAATCCAGTCATGTGCTTTGACAAATTCTTCGATCACTTTAAGGTTGGCTTGGCTGCGGGCAAACAACGCTTCTACGCCCGTCTTGCTCTCAAAGCTCAGATTCTTCGACCAAGTCAACGCATCAATATAATCTTCTACGCACAACATCGACGGCGTATTGATCGTCGAACCTTCGAAAATCCCCTTGCTCAACTTACCGCCTTTACACAAACGAAAAATCTTGGGCAGCGGCCAATCCGGCGTGTAATTCTCCAACCGCTCCACCGCACGCGGGCTCAATACTAACATCCCGTGGGCCGCCTCACCGCCCAGGCACTTCTGCCACGACCACGTCACCACGTCCAGCCGATCCCACGGCACGGGCATGGCAAACACGCCGCTGGTCGCATCGCACAAGGTCAAGCCCTCGCGCCCGGCCGGTATCTCTACGTCATCGGGCCACTTTACCCCCGATGTCGTCCCGTTCCACGTGAAGACCACGTCGTTGTTCCAGTCGATCTTGTTCAAATCAGGAACCTGGCCGTAATCCGCCTTGAGTACCTCGGCGTCCAGCTTGAGCTGCTTGGTGATATCCGTCACCCAACCCAGACCGAAACTTTCCCAGCCGAGAACCGTCACCGGCCGGGCACCCAACATCGACCACATGGCACATTCAAATGCGCCCGTGTCACTGGCGGGCATAATCCCGATCAAATAATCCTCCGGTATGCCGGCCACCTTGCGACTCAACTCAATGGCCTCTTTCAAACGGGCCTTACCCGGCTTGCTCCGATGCGAACGCCCCACCAGGGCCGCAGACAATGCATCGATATCCCAGCCCGGCCGCTTACAGGTCGGACCGGAACTGAAATTCGGACTGCTGGGCTTTACCTGTGGCTTATCCATAATCTTCTCCTTCACTTTGTAGCTCGTACTTCTCTTTGCGGGCATGCCACTTTAGTAAATCAGAACCACTTGTTCAAGCAAAGGCCTCACCCGCACTACCCCACTCAACCGGCAAAGACAAACTCTCTCGAAATCCAACCCCTTACCGTCTTAATAGCATGGACTCATGTATTTACCCGAATTTGCCTCCGATGGAACACCCCTATCCTCAAAAACGGTCTCAAAAAAACATGCCCCGCAGATCAGAAGTGGTTCGTCCACTTATCCCATGGAATTTCAAGCCGAACGTCGGGCCGACCTTTGGCTTTTGACTTACACCGCAAAGTAATTTCCCGATGCATCGGTAGCGGCGACATCGGCCACACGTGCCCGAAACCTTCCAGCCTGACCACCGGAATCCGCAGTTTTGAGGGCAGATGCTTCTTAAGAATCGAAAAGGCCGCCACGTTCAGATCATTCGTTCCTTCATGAAAATCACCCAGCAGAATACCCTTTACTTTGTCGAACAAACCCGCCATCCGCAGACCGGTCAACATCCGGTCGATACTCGATGGCGATTCGTTAATCTCTTCAATCGCCAACCACTTTCCATTGGTATTCAAAACTTCCGCATATGGCGAACTCAACAAGGGCATCATTACCGCCAGATTCCCCCCAACTACCTGGATGTTCGAAGTCCCCGGCAAGTCGCCGGCCAAGAGTTTTCCGGTCAACGGCCGTTGCGATTCTTCACCGCAAACAATTCCCGCAACATCGAGAAAAAAATCAATGAAAGTCTTTTCATACCGCCCCAACGACCAACCACTAATAAAACCTTCCTGCCAGCGGTTGTCTTCGTTTCCGTTAATCGTGCCGGTCAATTTTTCAATATTATTACGAGCGTACCATTGCAAGCCGTCGTAAAGAAAACCCGGACCAAGATCGTACAAACCCACCGCCTTCGGGTAGCGCCCCGCAATGTTGATCAGCGAAGTCATCTCGCTGAAACCAAACAAATGGATGGTGCGCTTGCGTTTTTGCAGAACCGAAAAATCAACACGGTCAAGAATGCGCGTGAACCATCCCCCGCCGCGCAAGGTTACCATTGCCGCTACATTGTCGTCTGCCAATACCCGTTGCAGCGCCCGCGCCCGGGCATCATCGTCGCTCCGCCCGCCTGCCTGGTCGTCCTGTTTGGCTTGGATAAGCTTGTCGTCAGCGGTAACTTGAAAATCCGAACCAACCGCCTGCTGCACAATATCAATCAATCCCTTTATCCCGCGGGAAGTGAGGCGGTCAACGTTTTCAACGGCCGAGGTGGCCAAAGCTGTCAGATGAATGCGCGGTCGTTGGGATCGAGGCAAGCTTTACCTCCCTGCTGCTTTGACAAATTCTTCCGCCCGGCGAGCATCGACCGGGGCCGTCGTGTACTCGTTTTCCTTGATGGCGGTCCCCACGATCACACCATCAGCCACCCGCAAAACATCTTGCACGGTTCGGGTGTTCACCCCGCTACCAACAAAAAGCGGACGATCAGGCACCGCTCCGCGTACCGCTTGCAGATCATTCATGGCCGTCGCTTTGCCCGTGCCCGAACCGCTCACAATCAAGGCGTCTGCCCGGCCGCGATAGGCAACCTCCTCCGCCGCCTCTTCGATCGGTTGCTGCAACATCGAGCTGGCATGCTTGACGTGCACGTCGGCCAGGATGGAAGCGGAACATCCGATTGCCTGTCGGTATCGCAACGTTTCATCCGCCCGCCCTTCGATAATGCCCTGGTCGGTGGCGTACACACCGCAATGCACGTTTACGCGAATAAACTGCGCTCCGCAGGTATGGGCAATGGCCAGGGCGGCTATCGGATCATTGCGCAGAACGTTGATGCCCAGAGGCAAGGGAACGACCGCCGCCAACTGTCTGGCGATTACCGTCATGCAGGATATCGTATGGGGATCGACAGAACCGCTACGGAATGGAGCGTCGCCGAAATTCTCCACTATCAGGGCGTCAAAACCGGCCTGGGCCAACTTTTCAGCGTCAGCCTGGGCTGTGTCCAGAATATTGGGCAAACCTTGCCGACAAGCAGGACTGCCCGGCAAGGGCGGAAGATGAACCATGCCAATCAAGGCCCGGTTCGGCAGAGATGCCAAAAAAGGAGTCATGTTCCGCGTATCGGCGAAATCGCCATCTTATGGTCAGTGGGTGGTCTTACCATTGGGTCGGTGATACCCCTTTTTCATCGCCGATTTCGGAACACGGCGACCACATTTTCGATGGGCACCACGTACAATTGGTTACCCGGTTCAAAATCCACGGGGATAGTATCCTTGGGATTGAACAGAACCTTATCATACTGGCGAATGGGAAAATCGTCGTCGTTTGCGATCTGGGCCGACACGTTAACTACGCGGCCGGTGATCGTGGGTATCTCAATGTTATCAGGTAAGGCAATACCGCCTTTGGTTTCTTTTTTATCTTCATCCTTGCGAATCAACACACGCTTGCCGAGCGGTTCCACCGTCTCCAGCCTGGCTTTTTTCGGCCGGGTGTTGCGCTGCATGGTTTCTCCTCGTTCCTATCTTGAGTTAACCGGAAAATCAGGTTCAAGCTCACTTCCTACAAGGAATTATGGTCGCAAATGGCCTTTGCGCCAAGCAGAAAATCGCCGGATATAAACAATTGAGAGGAATGACCTGTGAAATCGCCTGTGAAATTTTTCAGGTGGCGCAGTTATCGGACATCATATCCGCGTTATCAGTATTGACAGGTGGATCTGGATCGTCGAAGGGCATGTCAGGTTATTGGGGAATTGATTTGGGGACACCTTCTTAAAATGACAGAAAAATCAGCCTCTAGTTGAGTCCAACCGTCGGCCGTTGACAATCCGGGCAGGTTGATTAGAGTGCAGTTATGCGGTCATCCTCGGTTTTGGCAAATGCCCTCGCTCGGCGAGGATCAGCTTTTTCCGCTGATTTACCCGAATGACAGTCTACCGGTTGATGGGCCGGTTCCGTCGAATAACCACGACGGTCTTTTGCTCGGCATGCTCGGCGGCCCATAAATGGTATAATGAAGTTGCCGATGCGGCGGAACAGCGTTTGTAGCGGTGAGTTTGCCACGAGCGTTTGATCAGCCCAAAAGACCGCGTAAGCCGAAGCAGCTAAATTGGCCGACCATGCCGAAACGGTTCGATCGGTAGCTATTTGTTCCCCTAGCTCAATTGGATAGAGCGCTGGCCTCCGGAGCCAGAGGTTGTGGGTTCGATTCCCGCGGGGAACGGTTGATTGTAAGTTAAGTAAGCGAAAGAACTTGCAATCGTTTGTGACGGCTCGAAAAAGCCGCTTTTTTCATTTTCTCCCCGATCTAGTTGCCCCTCATTACGACCTGTTTCGTGCAGCTTCTGCAGCGTGCCTTGGGAGTGTTCATCCGGTTAAGGATAGGAAGTTATACGTAATTGCAGGTATTTTTTTTGCCAATTCGTTAACAAAAGACATCCAAAGGAAACTGCTCAATGAAGATCTTCAAAACAATTGCCAGACGGCAATCTTCGCTATCACGCAATACATAAGGTTCCGCTAACAGATAGGAATAATCTGCTCAGTTTTTTAAGGCGCGGTTATCTCGATCAGAAAAACGGGCTGATCTGCGGGGATCGTCAGACAGTTATTTTCAATTCGGCCTTTGTCCAGGGTGTTGCGATTGAAATCCACAAAACGAAATTTTTTGTTCTTCAGCCAAGGGGCGTGAAGCACGGCGGACACCCGAGCGGTGAGGATGGGCAGACCACCCATACTGGGGGAACACTTGCCCAGAGCGTGGCCGTATTGCTTATTAGCAGCAAACTTTTCGAGATCGATCTCGAAGCCGTCATTGAAAGACATACTGACCGCGGAGAGCAAAACCTTTTTGGAATCAGCAAGTGGTTGGCCGTCGGTGCTCACCGCGGCAAAGGCAGCGTAACGTTCCGAGGGGTCGGCAAAGGGCATGTCCGGAGGATACGAAACACCAAGATCGGCAATCTTCAAACCGCTATCGAAAGTGAAGGAATCGGGCAGGAATCCGACAATCACGGCAGCATGGGGATCGTCGATAGTCAATACCCCTTTCTGCCAGCGGTAAGCGATCTGCGGGGTCGGTTGAACAACTGGTTCGGTAGCGTGTTGGGCATCGCTGAAAAGTTCACCTTGGACCACTCTTGTCCAAAACAGCATTCAGCAAACAGGGGGTAGGATAGAAGAGTCCCCGGTAATTGGGTACGATTTTGTTGTTTTGCAAAACCCCAAAAA
>CAZMVS010000446.1:0-16803 GCA_964569525.1 uncultured Planctomycetales bacterium | reverse complement strand
TGTCTGCAATATTGGGGGCCTTGTTCGCCGGTCGGGCGATGTAGAGTTCCATGCGGTTACAAGTGGAGAGGAGAACGGCCTCAGCATGGGGGAATTTTTCATGAAAGGCGGCCAAGGCGCGGGGAACTACTGCGTCATCGAAGGCGAGTCGTTCGCGCATTTCGACGGGTGCGGTTCGGTGATTACAACCTATTACGAGTGTTCTCATCGATGTAAGGGAGCAGTTATCTCCACTACAGCAAAGCCAGCCAACAAAAGGCTCATTCCACCCAGGGCCAAACTGGCGGCCAGGCGGCCCCTGATGCGGGGAACAAACCAGATGCAACCGATCATGACAGCATATAGCAAAAAAGCCAATAAAGCATATACGACGAAGGGATTGTTCAGCGAAAGGCGGTGCCCTTCGATTTCGTTGTGAGCAATGCCACACAGGCCGGTCAAAAGCCCGTAGGTGAACAAAGGGAACCCAATCATTAAGGTCAAACGTCCCAGCCGTTCCAGTGATTCCAGAGGAGCAAACATGCCAATCAAAACAATGGGACGTTTTTTTCGCAAGGCTCGGTGTAAGACCAAGTAGCTCAGGCCAGCCACCCCACTGATAACAAAACAGGCCAGGCTGGCGGCAAAGGCCAATGAATGACTGACGAACCATGGTTGATCCATGATAGTTTGTTTGGCTTGCGGGCCAGCGGCAAGTGAGGCAAAGGCAAAAAGTGCCGCTATCGCGAACAGGAAACCGTCCATGCCCCGCAGAGTTGCGGATAGATGTGCCCCGATACCCATCAGGGCTACGAGAGTGGCCAGGATGATGGCGGCGCTGTAACTGCTATGCAGGGCCTCGACCAAGCCGGTGCTTGCGACCTGGTTAACGACATAAGCGATGGTAAGGGTGACCGCTGTACCGGCAGCAATCCGCACAATAACTGTTGCCACCCGGCTCTGAAAGCGGAGTCTGACAAAGGCAGCCAGGGTAGCGGTTGCAAAACCAATGGCGGCGAAGATAGAAATCAATGGATAAGCCATGATGATCGATGCTGCCCGTTTTGCAAATACGTTTAATGAACGATTCGACACCAAGTCGGCCACACCCAAGCCAAACGGTGGGCTCTATATTTTATATTTTTACCAAAATTGTACCCACCGGGCCAAAAAACGGCCGAAAAATAACAATAGGGTTATTTTTTCTTATAAAGGGCGTTTATTTCAGTCTAGAATGAAGCAGCCCTGCTGGCGAAGGATCGATTTTGTATCGCGGGCAACTCATCAAAATGCGTGTAACCACGGGAATTGTGATTAGCCTCTGCTGGCTGATAAGCGGACTCGGGCATACCCGGAGCGTTGCGGCGGAAATGAAGCTCACCAACAGTGGTCCCGCGGTAAAGGGGAATAGTATTTCGCAATCCGCGGATCGCCCTGCTCTTGATCCTGCTGAGATTTATCGACTTGTTCGGGAACTGAACCACCCCCTGCCCAGCCGGCGAAAGGCAGCGGCCCGGCAACTGGCCCGTTGCGGCCCGGTGGTCATTCCAGAACTTCAAAAAGCGATCAAAGGCGGCGAACTGGAGGCGGCCCTGGCGGCGAAGAAATTGCTGGTCGAGCTGCAGGCGGTGTTTTTGTTCGGAGCCGACGTGCAATTACGGATAAACCGTTCGGAAATTCGCTGGGATGAGCCGTTCAAGCTGGAAATTATAGCTTCAAATCCCACAGCCGCCGGGATGCGCATTCCCTGGTCAGGAAATCCCCCCACTACGCAGGCGGCGGAGGAAAACAATGATAAATCGCAAGTGGTTGGCATGTTGACGGTTGCGGATTGGCTGACAGTGAAAGGTCCAAGCGGTGATGAAATTGAACTGCGTCACGAGCCTATCGCTCGCGATCCGGCCATTGAACAGGCGGTTCGACAGTTGGCCGAAGGTGATGCCCCTTTCCATAAGATTATCGCCGGCGAACACGCGGTTTTGACAATTCCCGCTTTTAATCGTGGGTGGATGCGTTTCCCGATGTTAGCTGCAGGCGAATACAGCATCCGGTTTCGTTACCAGCCGCAATGGGATGATTCTTCATGGATCGAGGAAGGCATCGGGCTGGTAAAAAGTGAACCGGTAACGGCAAAGGTGACGCAATCCGCGCCGGCAGTGGTACGAAAATTCGTCCACCCCATGCGTTGCCACTTGGTACGTAAAAATAACAAGCTGGTCGTTAACCTGGAGAATACATGGGATCGTCGATTGTGGATTAATAGCAATATTGGCAGTGAGTGGCCCAGTCACGCCAAGTTGTCATGGGTAATTGAACCAGTAAAAAAAGGCCGTAGGGGACAGGCGTCACGTCCGTCGGGCAACAAGCATTTTACTCCTTTCCAGATTGTGACCGGCGAAACAGGGCCGCGTTTTCAAACCGATCGGGTAATGATTGTTACACCCGGTGAAAAGATAGTCATTGCTCGCGTGGCGGTGGAGGAGATTTTACGCAAGGCCCAACAATCGTTGCGCAAACCGATTGGTGTTTGCCGCATTTTGGTGCGTTATACAAATCTGGCAGGTCCGGTCAAATTAAAAAAGGAACTGAAGACCCTGGGCAGAAAGGCATCCATTCCCACACATATTTACACCGGTACGCTGATCAGCGAAGGGATTATTCTCGAAGCGGCGGGCGGGCCTTGAATAGTTGGTCGGCGATATTCGACGATTCGCCAGTATGAACACGGCGATCCATGGCTCGTAGCAGCAAACCGATGGGCACCACTCGGCCCAGCAACATGGCCAGCATAATGATTACCCGCCCCTGAACAGACAAGCGGGCCGTCAGACCGGCGGACAAACCGTTGTTACAACACGCACTTGTTGCTTCAAAGATGCACGTTTCGAAGGAACCTACTTCACGATAGGTCAAAGCCAGGGTCGTCAAGAAGATTAACGTCATCAAAGCGGCAGTAATCGAGGCTGCGATTCGTAAGGCCTGGTAACGTTGCAATTTCTGATCGACCATTGACGGCGGTTGCAATGTATCCTGATCGGAACGACGGAAAAACAAGGCCGTACACAACAACAGGAAAATAGTGATACGTAAACCACCGACGGTTCCGCCGATGCCTCCTCCAATAAACATCAAACCCATCAGCCAAGCCCTGGAAGCGGGAGAAAGGGAATGCTCATCGAGCCGAACGGTGCGAATTCCCCCGCCGCGCGCTGCCGTGCTTTGGAACAAAGCGGCTTGGAGACGTTTCGTGCGAGACATGGAATACATTCTTTCGTTATTCGCCTCGGCAGAAGCGATCAGAGGTAGTGTATAAACGCTTGTGGCCTTGGTTGTATCGCTTTGTTGGGTTGTGGTCAGATGGATTCGGCCGGGAGTGTTTTCTCTGGGGTAACGGAGTTGCTGATGTCGCGTGCTTTCGATGGCCCAGAGCGCGGCCCCGCCCGCCAGGATGAGAATCACTGTGCCCCATAAGGTCAGTCTGGTATCCAGTCCTGTCGGGCGACGGGCGAAAAGCCGCCGCAAGACGTCATAAAAAACAGGTCCGCCCAAACTGCCCAGTATCATCAGGGGCAGTATCGCACCGTAAACCGCCCATTGTCCGCGATAGGCGGTCAGACCTTCGCGGGGCAGGGACAACCCGACGTTACAAAAGGCTCCTACGGAATGAAAGGTACTCGCCAGCAACCGGGCATGTATTTCGCTATCGGAATCACAACTTCCCCCCTGCTCAATTAAGGTCTGGAAATTGGCATCAACGGCCGGATCCCACATGCCATAAAGGACAACAACGCCAACCGCCTCCAGCAATAACATCGATACGAGGGTCAAGCCTACGAGCCGACGCAGACGTCCTTTCTCGTTGGGGACAATTTCCGGTGGGGACCAGCCGGCCCATTCTCGCAGCCGCCAGCCGGCCACTCCCGCCAGGACGAGGATGGCCATTCCTCCAATTTGCATAAGAATGACCAGTGTCCACAGGCCGATTTTGCTGAACTGGCTGCCGATATCCAAAACCGACAGTCCTGTACCGGTCAGAGCGGCGGTGGCGGTAAAAACGCAATCCAGCACGTGTATCCAAAGGTGATAGCGGGCCAAGGGGTGACCTGCCTGAACAGGATACGGACCCGCCCAACATACCGGTAGGGCTAATATGCCCCCCCCCACAACTACCAATCCGAGAGCCGTCAGTAACAGTAAGCCCGTGCGGCACGGGGGCGTGCCCCGGCGTTCATCGGTTATTCGACGTAAAGCTGCGGTGACGAGTATGAAGGCCCCCAAGCCCAAGCTGTAGAGAGCCGCCAGGCGGAGAATCACCGGCCCCTGGGGGGGATCGATCTGCCACCACAAAAAGGCGGAAATCAATAATACGTAATCCACCCACCACCGGCGGAAGTGCACCCGGGCAAATCGGGCGGTCAACATCAATACACGAGAAAGAATAAACAGGGTCAAGGCGGTCAGGAAGATAACCCGCAAATTGGCGGACGAAACCACCGGCTGGGCGAAGCCGTATGCCAAGCACAAAGCCACGCCAGCGGCCAACGCGGAACTCAACCACGTCCAAACCACCCGGTAAGGCGTGCTGACAGGCTGAGGTAGGAAGCTCAATTCAGTTCACCTTTAATTGGTCCGACAGCTTATTGGGAGCCATAGACCTCGTCAGGATCGAAGACTTTCTCGGCAACAACCTTCCACTGGCCATCTTGCTGATGTTGACGATAAAAACAACTCCTGTAACCATTGTGACAGGCAGCCCCGCGTTGTTTAGCCTTAATCAACAGAGTATCGGCATCGCAATCGGTATAGATGGCCTGGATTTCCTGGATATGCCCACTGGATTCTCCTTTCATCCAGTATTTCTGGCGGGAACGTGACCAGAAATGAGTTTTTCCGGTTCGGATAGACTCCTCCAAGCTGGTTTTATTCATATAGGCCATCATAAGAACTTCGCCGTTGTCGGCATCCTGTACAATGGCGGGTATCAAACCGTCGGCATTGTATTTCAAATTATCCAATCCCTGCATTTATATCTCCTCGGAATTCACAAAAGTAGTAAGTTGTATGTAATCACTCCGTATAGGCTCTATAAGCATAAAACAGAACGGCATTTAAATAAAGCTTACTCATGAAAAGGGATATTTGGTGCAGGTTTAAACAAAGGCCATCGAAGATTCTCCAAGATTTAGAAAGAATATATTCTCATAGGATATCAACGTTATTAAACAAATATTATTGACATTAGTCATCTCTTACCTTAAGCGGATTCGCCGCCAAGAGAGGCAAAAGGCGCTTGTTTGAGAAACATTGTCACAATTTTAAAAATGTTCTTGGTACAGGTCTTCGGTGTGCATACAATCCGCTTGATAGGGGCAGGAAGCATACCTGAAAAGAGGCAAGCTCAAAACAAGAGCTGTTTCGCCTCCGTATGTATAAGATTTGATATTTAACATAACAAAGCCCCGGCAACGGGGAAGCAAGGGCCGATTTTACAAATTGAAAAACACCGCACGACTCGGGGAAAGAGGCGCGGACCTGAGGACGTTGCGAGTGTAATTTTCTGCACACACTCGGGGGTCCCACACGATTCGGGGATAAGAAGCCTGGATGTTTTACGCACAAGATATGCGCGAGGGGATATGCGCGCTTATAGCGAGCGTTCGCGCATCACGAGCGAAGGAAGCAGGCATGAAAGACCTCCTATATATGAAATATAGAATTATGAATTTCGCAGTTGCCTGCTTTGGATGCAAATTTGTTGCAACTCGGTGTCCGAAATCCCCTTCCGCTATTACCAAGTATTTTTAATTGTTCTTGTCAATGGGAGGATACAATGCGCACTAATCATTCATATTTATCCAATCCGCTGTGCTGGATATCCATGATCTTTATGGTAATCGGTTTAACCACGGGCTGTCCGTTTATACCCGGCGGATGCCTGCCTGATCAAAACGGAGAAGACGCCTCATCTCAACAAGATAATCAACAAGGCAACAGTGGCGATCAAAGCGGGGAGACGTCGCGTTCAGATATTCAGGGGGATCTTAACGACGACGGCGTTATCGATAACGAGGACTTAGAGCTGTTTCTGGATAAGTACCAACCCTCATTTGGATCCACTGTAAACGAGGATAGGTATATCCTCGAGGCCGACTTGAACAACGATGGGATTATAGACTTTTCCGATCTTCAATTATTCGAGGAATTACTGGAAGGATAAAGGATCTGTGTGTATCAGAAGTCAAGTACAGAGAAATATTTTACTTATAAACTCTAAGTAGAGGGAGAAAAGATAATGAATCGCCTTCGCACACGCATCATTTGGGCAACGGTCGGACTTTTTTTAACATTGGCCGGACCGGCAACGGCCGACATGATTTTCATCGATATGGTGCCCTCGCAATACGAAATGGATATCGACCAATCCTTCGACTTGACTATCAAAGCAAACATTACCAAGGAACTTTTAGGTTTCGGATTCGATCTCATGTACGATAATCAAATATTCGCGGTGGAAAATATCTCTTTTCCCGACACGATGCTTCCATTACCAACGCGCGACGGTGACGGATTGGCGGCAATGGGATTCAGTAATAACCGTCTCGGCGAATTAATCGGCAATGATGTCATCCTGGCCACCATCACCTTTCGTAAATTATCCGAAGGATCCAGTGCAATCAGCGTGGATTATACCCGCGGGGATCCATCGGAAGGCTTTCCGGAAAAAGGTGGTAGTTTCGCAACGCCACACGTTAACGAAACACAAGTCGGGGCTCCGATTCCCGAGCCTCCGATCTTCGCCATGTTTTTGATCCCAACACTTGGGATTATTATCTGGAAAACACTTTTACGTCCGGAGCAGAAGTGGTAAAAAGTTTTGCGGGGATCAAATACAAAGCATGACTGATCTATGATATTTCGTCTTTCTACAAAAAATACTTCTCCGGCGGCCGTACTCGACAACGATGAGCAGGGCCGCCTTTTTTGATGACGGATACAACCAATCTATGCGGTAACATTGTAGCCTGCATCTTCCAATACTTTCAGAAACGCAGTGGAGGCCTCATCTTCCTCGCTAATCACGAAATCCGCGCCGGCTTTCACCATTTTGTTTGTATTAGCCAAATATCGACAGCGAACCAATATTTTACATTGTTGATTCAGTAAACGAGCACTGGTAATAATCTGCTCGGCCACGTCGTCACTCGGAACACTAACCAGTATAAGCGGGGTGTTGTGTGCTTTTGCACTTCGAAGCACGCTCACATCGCGGGCGTCTCCCGCTACGGTATAGAAACCCTTCTGGGCCAGGGAATGCAGATTCACCGGGCTGAGATCAACGGCACAGGTTTGGATACCCTGATCATGCAAGTGGGAGATGATCTTGTTGCCCACGGGACCAATACCGATCACCACGGCAGCTCGAATTCCCGCCGGCAAGGCAGGCCCAGATACTTCGGGAGGATGTTCCGGCCAACTCACCGGTTCCGACCAGTGCATACCTTTCTTGATCATCCAGGGCGTAAATAACAGGGAACCGAGGGCCAGGATCAGCAAGCGTTGATAATCGTCCCGCTCAATCAAGCCGGCCTCCATGGCGGTAAAGGCAAGCACAAAAGCAAATTCCCCAACGTGGGCCAATCCCAGCCCAACGCCGGCCGCCGACCGCCAGCGCATGCGCGTGAAACGAACGGCTATTGTACCGGCCGTCCATTTCAAGAGAACCAGGCCGACGAAGGCTCCCAGCATCAAAAACGGATCATTCCGTAAAATCTGCGGATCGAACAACAACCCCAAGCTGACAAAGAAGACGGCGGAAAATATTTCCCGGAATGACAGCATCAGGGCATCGACTTGGTGAGTAATGCGATTATCACTCAAAGTCAGGCCGGCAAAAAAAGCACCCAACGGTGGAGGTAATCCCATCCAATACATGCTCAAAGTCAAGGCCACCATTACCAGCACAACGAACAGCACGATCAGTTCCGCGCTGCGCAGATCTACAAAAATCGGAACAATCCATCGGCGGAGAAACAAACGCAGGACCAATACACCGGCGATCAAAGCGACAGTTTTCCCGACCAGCAATAACCAGTCTACCGGCCCCGCAGCTTCACCCTGCCCGGTCAGAATCGGGATCATCAACAGTAAAGGGATAACCGCCATATCTTGGAAGAGTAGAATACTGATGGCTCGTCGGCCGCCGCGCGTAGTTGTTAAGCCGTATTCCGCCAAAGCTTTGAACACCAGGACCGTGGAGCTGACCGAAAGAGCAAAGCCCAACAAAACCGCAGGCCGCCACTGTAAACCGGTTGCGATCAAAATACTGATGACCGGTATGGCCACCAATAACATTTGACCGGCCCCACCGAGAAAAATGTAACGACTCAAGCGGACCAACTCATCCAGCGAGAACTCCAAACCGATGGAAAACAAAAGCAGCAATACGCCGAGTTCCGCGAGGTATTCAATTTCATGATGGGTATGCGGTACCAGGCCGATGCCACCGTCGCCGATGAACGCACCCGCCAGCAGGTAGCCGATCAAAAGGGAAATGCCAATCCGGCGACAAACCATTCCCGCCAGAAAACCAACGGCCACAATAACCAATAGGTCATGGGAAATATTCTCCACCAATTCCAGCATTGTGCCCCTTCCTGTTGATCAACAAAAATTCTCGAACCGCAAATGTCATCGCGGTGTTTTTCAAGCGGGATGGGCATGACCCATCGCCGGCAAAGTTATGTATCGTAGTTATCGACAGAAATCAAATGGAAAATCCGGCGAGAACCGGTTTTTCAGCCCACATCCAGAAAAGCGATCTTTTCACGGAAGCGACGACGCAGTTCGGCCTTTAACGGAGTATGTTGGGAACTATTCAGGCGGGGATCCTCACGGGCCAGGGCGGCGGCGTCATCCCGAGCCTCGGTCAAAAGGTCCACGTCCTCGGCCAAATTGGCCACACGAAATTCCGGCCAGCCGTGCTGCCGCGTACCAAGCAGCTCACCGGGACCGCGAATACGGAGATCTTCCTCGGCGATGCGAAAGCCGTCATTCGTTTGGCAAAGAATATCCAGCCGACGCCTGGCGGTATCATTTTCACTATCCGTCATCAACATGCAGATGGACGGTTTCCTACCACGCCCCACCCTTCCCCGTAATTGATGCAAAGCGGACAGGCCGTAACGCTCAGCATTCTGAATCACCATAACCGTCGCGTTCGGCACGTCCACGCCTACCTCGATCACAGTCGTGGCGACCAATACGTCTAATTCGTGACGGGTGAAATGCTCCATTACCTGTTGTTTTTCCGCTTTCTTCATTCGACCGTGGAGCAGGCCGACCCGTGCCCCGAGCAGTAGGTGGTCCGCAACACGCTGTACTTCGCCGGTGGCCGCCTTGAGATCAAGGGCGTCTGATTCCTCCACCAGGGGATACACGATGTAAACCTGGTCGCCTTCGCTGATACGCCGGCGAATTTCCTGCCAAACCATCGGTTCCTGCTGCGGGCGAACCACCCGGGTTCGAATAGGTTGTCGGCCGGGCGGCAATTGATTGATCAACGAAACATCCAGATCGCCGAACACGGTCATGGAAAGAGTACGCGGGATGGGGGTTGCAGTCATGACCAGGTAATGGGGCGCGATCATCTGACTGGAGTTTTCTTTGCGACTTTTGCGTCCGCGTAAATTAGCTCGCTGGGCAACGCCGAACTTGTGTTGTTCATCAACGATAACCAGACCGAGAGAGTTGAAGCGGACTTTTTGTTCCAAAAGAGCCTGCGTACCGACGACGAGGTCCATCTGGCCCCGGGCGATCCGGTCGAACATTTTTGTTCGTTGCGCAGGCGAAGTTTGCCCGGTCAACAGGCAGCGTTTGACCCTGCTGGCGGCAAGATATTTTTCCACGCTGGCATAATGTTGGGCAGCCAATACCGCCGTCGGTGCAAGAATTGCGCACTGGGTTTTATTCGCAATGGTCACCAGAGCGGCATATAAAGCCACTACCGTTTTACCGCTGCCCACGTCGCCCTGCAGCAAACGGTTCATGGAACGCTCGCTGTCCAAGTCGGCGGTAATTTCCTCGATCACCCGATTCTGAGCCGCGGTTAACTTGAATGGGAACCGTCTCCGAATACGGTAATCAATCTTTTGATTGGTCGGCAAGGCCATGGAACGGGCATGCTCATTTCGCCAGCGGCGAATCAGGGTGACCGCCAGTTGCATAAGGAACAATTCCTCGTAGGCCAAACGCCGGCGGGCAGCCTGCTGCTTTTGCATCGAAGGCGGGTAGTGCATCGATTGCACGGCTTCGCGCCGAGTAAGGAAGTCTTTCTGTTGGCGAAGGGATTCGGGCAGTGATTCGGGTATCTCCGGCAGGGCTTCACGCAGTGCGTTTTGCATCAGCCTGGACAATTGGCCGGTGGTCAATCCTTTGGTTGTGCCATAGACGGGAACGATGCGCCTCTTGTCCAAGACGGAAAGGTTCGCATCGGGATCCAGCCATTCCACCTTGGGATTGACCATCTGCGGCCGTTCGCGATACTCCTCAACCATGCCGAACAATCGCAGCATCTGTCCGCGGGTCAGACGATCGCGCATGTAAGACGCATTGAACCAGGTAACCTGTAATTGGTCCGTACCGTCGTTGATACGTGCTTGGATAGTGGCCCGATGAAAGCCCCCCTGCCGACGTACGGATTCGATCATGCCGATCACCGTGGCCGGCTGATCAAATACCAGAGAATCAATCGGTTGGGGCCGATTTTGATCTTCGTAACGAAAGGGGAAATATTCGACGAGGTCGCCAAGAGTTTCGATCCCCAAGCCGGCCAGCAATTTGGCTCGCCGGGGACCGACGCCGCGGACAAATTGAGCGGGTTTATCCAGCGGAGAACGATTGGGCATGACCGCTTTTTGCCCGGCGGATGGGCCTGGACTTCGTGAGGCGTTCGCCGATGCCCGGGTTGCGCAAATCTCAATCCCTCCGTGTTCATAACAACGCCGGCTTGGCTGAGTGGAGATCCGATCGTTTACTTAATCGCGAGGAATCACCAATTTCATTCCCGGCTTAATCAGGTCCGGATTATCCTTCAACAATTCACGATTAGCCTTGAAGATTTTCCGCCACTTCTTCTTGGTACCGTAGAATTTCAGGGCAATCTGGTAAAGCGTATCCCCTTTTTGTACCACGTACGTTTGCGGTTCTTTTTTCTCCGGGGCATAACTTTCTTCGGGCATTTGCTGGGCCGATTCAGCACCGGCGGGTGAAGTAGCGGCCGTGTCCACCGGCGGCTTGTACACCTCAGGCTTTTCTCTACTTCCCGTCTGGTTCGGAGGCGGAGGGACTTGGTCTTCAGGGAAAGGCGGCAGCTTTTCTTCCTCCTGGGAAGCCTGGGCTACGGGTTCCTGTTTCTTCTCGTTACAACCCGAAGCAAAAGCAACCATCAATCCGCCTATCAGCGTCCATGCCAATAACTTTTTCATCGTTCACCTCCAAATGAATCCCCGCTAATAATTGGTCAACAGCCAAGGCCTTTTTCGTATTCAGGATCATAACCAGTCAGCTCGGCGCGTCAACGGTCGTCGGTTTCCTCGTGGCCATAGTCCAGCTTGGCTTCGTTCAGGGCATTCTCCATTACCTGTTGTTGGCCCTTTGGGACCACTATATAACGGACAATCTCGTTGGCCTCGATGATGCTCTTCTGGGCACGGGCCTGCAGGGACTCAGGCAGGCCAAAGCAATCCATGACCCGAAAATCATCCGGCAACGCAGGCAAAGCGATGGGGGTCATACTCAAGCCATACAGCCGCCAGATAGCCGCCACCGCCCTACCGTCATTCTTTCGGTAATAAAGAATCCTGCTGCCGTCGGGGTAGTCGATCCAACGCATCAGGGTTGCATCATTGAGCAGTTCGGCCATGAGATCGAAGGCTACAATCGCCGGTCGAGGGGTCATATCCGGCTCGTGTAACCGACGGGTGCCGTCATCGTACAGGGAACGGACGGGGGATAAAGCAGTTGCGTCACAACAGGCCAACTCCGCCCCCGCCAGCTTGCGAATTAACATGGCCCGTACCATCCGGGAAGCGGACACCAACGGATCGAGTTGATCACTCAAACGCTGGGCGGGACCGGCCAATCGTTGAATCACCTGCACGTTATGCTCGGAAAGCCCGCCAAGTTGAACCGGAACACGCAGATCCATAACCCGCCTGTCGGCTAACCGCAAGTCGCTATATTTTTCCAACTGCGGCTCATTCATTTCAGGGATCAATTTTTGCGGACAGGAGACGGCAATCACGTCAGCAAGCTTCTGCTCAACAGATTGCCGCATAGCGGAGACATCCATCCCCCGCGAAAAATACCGCATCAAAAGCACATCCTGTTGTCTCTCCTGCAACAGATCGCGGAACCAACTTAACTGGGCCTGGTGATTCGCAAGTGGGTCGGTGCCAATGGCCGGTGGGCGTATCATAATGCCAATAGGCAACGCATGGGGATCCGCCACCAATTGTTCGGCGAACAACTTCCACAGCAGCTTCGAATGCGGCAAAGTTAATCCCACAATAAGTTGCACACTATTATGCCGACACTTCCGGGCAATGACTTGCCAATCTGAAAAATCATACAATCCGGGTTTGACTTTGACTTGGTTAGCGAGCAGTTCCGCCCAGACCCAACCCGCACCCAGATGCGTGGTTCGCGTGGATACGTTTGTTTCCGAAAGCGAAAGCCCGAACTGATTATTCAGCGGTACCGGATCGTCCAGGGAGATAACCGCCAAAGATAGCACGTCGCGGGATAACAATTCGGACATCCCCGGCTCGCCGGTCCAATACGAAACGAGCACACGATAATATCCCCGCGGCAACTGCAACCGGACCATCTCGTTATAGACGGGCTGTTCGAATAAGTTCGGCGTGGTGGTGCGAGTCCAGACCACCCGGTCCCAGGCATCGAGTACGTCGATCGCCAGGGAACCTTGTGCTGAGCTTTTTTGCTTGTCAGCCTCCGGCGCGGTTGTTGTAGGCTGAGCGGGGGCGGAGGTTGGCTGCTCAACCGGCCATAACTTACGCAATCCGTCGGCCTCGGTCGTCAAACGGACACCAAAACCAACCGTCTCCCCCACATCCACCAAATTGGAAAGATCAACCGGGTCAGGTACCGGACCAAGCAGACCCACCTCAACTGGAGATGGCTGTACATAACTTTTTTGCAAAGGCTGATCCGCCAGCGAAACGCCGTCCAACTGACAGTGGTTGGGCGGATCGTTACCGTCGCCGGTGAAATCAAATACCAATTCCGCCCGGGCCAGGTCACAGCGGGCTTCATAGGAAGAAGCGGTCACAAAAAAGCGTTGTGAATAAGGCTGCCAATTCCGGGACAACTGGAAAGTCGCCCGCCCGACAATTCGGCTGGGGATATGCAACATGACCGTTACCGAAGTCGGCCGCTCGCAACGAGCATGAAAATACAAATGGAACCAGATCCCCTGTTCATAGCGGCCATGGGCCAAAGGCTGCAAATCCAAAGGGCCGAAAACCACCCGCCCTGTTTCCTCTGCCAAGTGTATTCGTAATGATCGCTCGCCGGAGACGCCTTCACCGGCAAACTCCCAATTCAACGGCACAACCATCTTTTCACCGTTCGGCCAGCGGCTAATCGCGCTGGTATAGAATCCGCTGCACCCGGCCTCAAAATCCCCACCGATAACCGCGTTCAAAGCCGTTTGTACTTTCTCCGCTTCTTTCAAGGGACGTCGTAAAAGTTGGCGGAGTGAAAGATCCGCTTCGACTACACGAAGGCGATCTAGAATAATCCGCGAATTTCCCCGGCGGGCATGCAGGCAGAAAGATATCGCTGATAAATCCTCCTCGAAACGCAACCACCAGCACTGCGTTTCCCAACCCGGAGTCTGTGCGGCATGAATGGGCAAGGGAAGCGAATACTCGTCCCCGCGGACGTCCTCAACTCTTATGAAAAAATCGATCCCTTCCAAGGCTTTTTCCTGCTGAACCGATTGACAGGTCAAACGCAGTTCCACCCGAACTTTGTGCCCCGCCAGCAGACTCGCTTCCACTGGTCGTTCAATCCCACAGGTGGCCAACGTTTGTTCAGGAGAGCGTAATTCAAAACCTTGTTCAAATTCCAGTAATACCGGCTTGAGTTCGACGGGCCCGACCACCCGCCAACCGGGAATTTGCTGGGGGGGAACCTGGTCGAAATTTTCCACAAATAATTCCCGACCGATAGCGGATTCCGGAACATGCCGCCGCCGGGTATAAGCGTTCATTCGGCCAGCCACAACACCCCAAGGCAACACGCGAACATCTAGATCTTCTGTGGCTTTGCTGGGATAGTAGCTTCCCCCATTGTCGGCTTTTCCCGGCTTGGCCGGCGGCGTCTCACAACCACTTAAAAACAACACGCCGATGAGTACCAAGAGTATCGAAAATCGTTTAGGTAATAGTGCAAGCATAGTAATTGAAGTAATTAAAAATTCTCCTCAGCCGAAATCTCAAAAGCGTCCTTAAAAATAATTTTCCGAGTCGATATCCCATTCACATTATCTTTATCTACAGATTCATCATATTACCAAGGAGGATTATCGCGGTTTTTGCTTCTCCTGTGAAGCCGATGCGCTGTAATTCTTCAATTGTTGACGAAGTTTAGCGGCCAATGACTGGTTTCCCTGGGCATGGGCCAATTGAACAGCTTTTTCGCCGATACGGCGGGCATCTTGCAATTGACCGGCTTCGGCATAACACACTGACAAAGTCCCCATATAAAGTGGAGATTCCCATCCCGTAGCCCTGTTCACCCATTCACCCAATTTGACAGCCTTTTTGACATCGCGAATGTTCGCATCCCCGCGGGTGGCATAGGTCAAGGCCAGAAAATTGGCCGCGTCCACATACTTGGGCTCCAGCCGCAGGGCCTGCTCATAGGCTTTCACTGCTTTCGGTAAATTCCCTTGTCGCATATACGCCGATGCCAAATTCTTATATGCCGCCGCCAATTGCGGGTCCAGCTTCAAGGCCAGACGGTACTGCTTAACGGCCGGTTCCCATTTTTCCTGCCGGACGTACAAATTGGCCAAATTGTAATGAGCCTCCGCATACTGGGGATTATAATGCACCGCTAGTTCCAGGTGCTTATGAGCTTCGTCAAGCTTACCCTTATTCAAAAGGGCATTGCCTAAATTGTTATGGGCCAAGGCATGCTCCGGATCGTTCTTCAAGGCCAACTTGTAATGGCGGATCGCTTCATCAAGCATGGCCTCCCCGGCCAACAGCGTGCCCAGGTTGTTATGAGCTTTGGCGTATTGCGGATAAATTTCAACGGTTCGGCGATAGTATTCAATGGCCTCGTCTCGCCGGCCCTGCTGAGCAAATTCATAGGCTAAATGAAAAGTCAACGTCGGCGACTGAGGGGCAAAACTGATCATGTAACGGAACAGGCTTTCCGACGTCCGCCAATGGTCAAGGTAGGCATGACTACCGGTACTTAACAAGACAGACAATATGCCAACGATTCCGACCGAGGCGGTTCGCGGCCAAAAGGTATTCTTTTCTCTGCACCACCGCCACAATTTGGACAAGCCATAGACAAGAGGCAGCAGCAAGCCAAAAACCGGCAGGTAGGCAAATTTATCCGCGGCAATCACGTTGGTAAAGGTAATCACTCCCATGGTGGGAAAGATCATGACAAAGAAATACGACCAGCCGACCAGCAGCGAACGCGTCCAGCGTAACGAAATCAACAAGGCGGGGATCAAAACAACGGTCCCAACGACACCGATTATAACGTTGACATTCTCTAAATTGAGCGGCCGAGGGTAGGGATAATGTGATGACAGGTTCACCGGCCAGGCCAAGTTTCGCAGGTAAAAGATGATATTATGGGTCAGAACGTAAAAGATATGCGCCGCACCGGTTTGGCTTGGTGTAACGGCAATGGCAGTTCGCCGCTGCGATTCGTAGGTAATGACGGCCGACACCCCGGCGATTAATAGAAAGGGAATCTTTTCCAGCACCGCCCGCCGATTAAACCGCTTCAGCGGCCAAATATCCAAAAGCAACATGCCCACCGGAAGCGGCGTGCTGGTCGGCTTGGACATAAGGGCCAATACAAACCATAAAAGCGACAAGCCGTATTCCCATCGACTGCCGGCACGGGCATAACGGATATAAAAAACCAGACTCAGCAGAACAAAAAAGGCAGCCAATAACGTTTTACGCTCCCCCACCCAGGCAATGGTCTCCACCCACATGGGATGCACGCCGAACAAAAGCCCGACCATGCCCGCCGCCCAGGCATTCCTGAAAAGTTGATAGAAAAGGATAATCACCAGCAAGGTGTTCAACATATGCAGGATCAGGCTGGTCCGATGAAATGCGGCCAGATCATCCACACGTCCGCCCAAGGCATAATCCACCATCAAGGAAATCATGGTCAGCGGCTGATAATAGCCGTGAACAGTTGAAGGTTCCCATACCTCGCTGATAAATTGCCAGGCATGTGCCCAACTGGGATTTTTCACCAGTTCGTTATTGACCAGGTATTCATTGTCGTCGAAAGAAATGGCCTGGGCGGACAAGGCAGACCAATAGGCAGCGGGCACCACCACAGCCGCCGCCATCAGCCAGCCGGCCAATATCCAACCTGGCCTGAGCAAACCCGCGGCCGGAGATCGCAAGGGCTTCGGCTTGCGAAATGAATCGCCGGCACCTTGGCCATGAATCCTTGAACGACGCATACCATAAACTCCACAGTGAACCTCACCCCTCTTGTGATAACTTATCATGTACACCAAATCCAGCA
>CAZMVS010000445.1:0-12511 GCA_964569525.1 uncultured Planctomycetales bacterium | reverse complement strand
ATACCCTGCTGCTTGACGAATTCGCGGAGGATCTCGATATTTCGATGGGCCTTGGTATCAGCGGTGAAAATATAGTGATCGGGAATAATAACCACCTTTTCCGGATCCCAAACCCGGGCGTCGGGGCCGAATTGATCCTTGAATATGCCAATGGTTCCGGGGCCGCAAACGTCGTGGGTCATCAAAACATCCACGTTGATCCAAATGTTCTCCCCGGGGTGCACGGAATCTCGGCCGGCGTGCTTCGCCAAAATCTTTTCGGTGATCGTCATTCCCATCTGCTCAATTTCCTTTCCTTTTTCTCACATTTAATTCCGACAGCTGTCTCACGATAAACGGGACAGAGGCAGGCCAAATCGTTAGTCAAAACCGGCAAAGCCGGAATTCGCTTGATTTTAGCCGCTGGAAGGCGGACAAACAAACAAACCGCCAGTGT
This sequence comes from uncultured Planctomycetales bacterium, assembly GCA_964569525.1. GTDB lineage: Bacteria > Planctomycetota > Phycisphaerae > UBA1845 > PWPN01 > JAAYCU01. The sequence goes on along the minus strand of CAZMVS010000445.1, from coordinate 12,075 downwards.
CAAATAGCAATTTGAATGAATTACCCCTTATCGCCCATACACTGGATCATCAGCCGGCGTTGGCGGGGACCGTCGAATTCGCAGAAATAAATTCCCTGCCAGGTACCCAATACAAGGCGACCGTTTTCGATCAATACCATTTCCGAAGTACCCACCAGGGAAGTTTTGATGTGGGCATCGCTATTACCTTCGCCATGTTGATAGGAAGCTTCTTGATGAGGGATGAGATCCTCGAGCTTCCAGAGCAGATCATGCACCACATCTGGGTCGGCATTTTCCTGTATGGTTACACCGGCAGTGGTATGAGGAACGAAACAAATAACGTATCCGTCGGTCAACCCGGATTCACGGACTACATTGTTGACTTCGGAAGTCACGTCGATCATTTGGCAGTGCTGCCGAGATTTAACGCTCACTGTGTGCATTTTTCACTCCCTTAGAAACAACTTTTATCCATACACGCAACAAACTATAATCGCGTAATTGAAGGCTGTTGTCGATAAGGGTGAGAATTTCGGGATGACCGTTAAGCGAGAAAAAGTCGTAGTGGCCATGAGCGGCGGCGTGGATTCCAGTGTCGCCGCCTGCCTGCTGGTTGAACAGGGTTACAAGGTGATCGGCCTGTTCATGTGTATTGGCCGACAGGACGATTTCTCTACCGGTGCAGATGCCGACCGAGAACGGGGTTGTTGCAACCCGCAGAATGCCAATGATGCTCGTATGATAGCCCGTAAATTGGGGATTCAATTTCACTCACTTGATTTCCAACAGCATTTTGCCACGATTATCGATCATTTCGCTGACGAATACGTCCGCGGACGAACTCCGAATCCCTGTATTTTGTGCAACCAGCAACTCAAATTTGGCAAGTTGGCTGACTACGCTCAATCCTTGGGAGCCTCCTACTTGGCCACTGGTCACTATGCCCGAATCGTCCAGCGGGATGGTGAATATCGACTCTACAAGGGAGTCGATGAATCCAAGGATCAGTCTTATGCACTGTTCGGCCTGGATCGGAATATTTTGAAACGATGCCTTTTTCCCGTGGGTCAACTAACAAAGGAGGAAGTTCGGGAATACGCGGAGCGTCTCGGCTTAGCAGTTTTCGATAAACAGGATTCGCAGGATATTTGCTTTGCCCCGGATCGCGATTATGCGCGGATCGTTCGGCAGCGCCATCCGCAAGCCTTCGTAGAAGGCCCCATTGTGGACGAAAACGGACGGGAGGTTGGCCGTCACAAAGGAATTGCTAACTTTACAATCGGCCAGCGGCGGGGCCTGGGGGTGGCTATGGGTATTCCTTATTACGTGACGAACATTGATCCAGCCACCAATACCGTCACCATTGGTCCCGACGAGGATCTGGCCTCAAGTGAGCTTATTGCCTCACGGGTCAACTGGTTGATTTCTGTGCCAGGTGAATCATTCCGGGCGTTGGTCAAGATTCGTTATGCCCATGCGGGCGAGATGGCCACCATTATTCCGCTGGAAAATGGGTGTGTCCGGGTAATTTTCGATTGTCCGGTGCGGGCCATCACCCCAGGGCAGGCGGCTGTTTTTTATAATGAAGACGTGGTTGTGGGCGGCGGATGGATCGAAAACGAACAACCTTAGAAGCATGTCAGCGTGTGGTGGTGTTGCACCAGGGCGCGTTGGGTGATTTTCTTTTAGCCCTTTCGCTAGTCCAACCTGCAGCTAAACAATTAAACAATCCCCTCATCATTGCCATTTCCGGCAATCCAGTGGCAAAATTGGCGGCCGGTCGAAGCGTGATTACTTCGAGGCAATCACCTGAAGAAACCAACCTCCATACCCTATTTGGTGATAGCCCACCCAAAAGCGAAATCTGGGCTGAAATATTGCAGGATGCGGACCTCGTAATCAGTTTTTTGGGAGCACCCGACAGCCACGTCCATAATAGGTTATCCCACGTATCCGAGGCTAAAATCATATCTATTGATCCTCGCCCAATGGATGAGACGCAAGCCAAACGGATTCACATCACCCACCAATGGTGGCAGGATATTCGCAAACAGGAACCGCGATTTCCCAAGCCGATGCCCCCGGTTATCTCCCGAACAATTTACCAATCTGGAAATAATACCTCGAAAAGTAGTCACGAAAATGTCGCCTTCTCAAGCAACAAGGACGAGACATCATTGCCGATCATAATTCACCCTGGCAGCGGGGGACGCGAAAAGTGCTGGCCCTGGAAACGGTTCTTTCAGCTGGCGGATGAATTGGGGCGTTCGTGCAACATTTCCTGGATGCTCGGCCCAGCAGAGTTGGAGAGAACGCCCGAGGTAAACCGTTCCCTGCGAAGAAGATGTGATTCGTCGCCTGGCGAGGCGCTGATCGTTGAAGAAAATTTGGCAATTGCTGCCTTCTTCTTGTGCCGGGCAGGATTGTATATAGGTAATGATGGAGGCATGACCCATTTGGCCGCCGCTTTGGGCCTTGAAACGGTAGCTATCTTCGGGCCGACTGATCCGTACGTCTGGCGTCCCCTTGGCAACCACGTCCATATTGCCGCGACTTCCACAGTAGGGGACTCTATAGACAAAATAAGTGTTGAACAAGTGTTGGAGGTCTGTCAGCCGTTACTCTATTGAACGCTATCCACGATTTGTCGCGCTTCGCCGATCAAGGCTTCCGCCCGTTGTTGGTTAGTTGCCTCGCCGATGATACGGATGATCGGTTCGGTGTTGGAAGCCCGAACGTGTACCCAGCCATCTTCAAAATCAACCCGCACCCCGTCGAAGTCATTGATTTTCCGGCCGGCATACTTATTGCGGACCGCCTGCAAGGCACGATCAATACGTTCCCGGTTACATTCAAATTTCTGTTTGATCATGACGTAACGGGGTATCTCCGCGACCAGTTGGCTGATGGTTTTGTTGCTTTCCGCCAACAATTGAAGAGTCAAAACCATAGCCACCAAGCTATCGCGTACGGGCCCGACGCGCAAATCGATAATCCCCCCATTACCCTCGCCACCGAACTGGCAGCCATTTTCGCGCATGACCTGTACGACATTGGCTTCGCCCACTGGAGAGCGGAAAACGCGGCAGGGACCGCCAGCCTCAACCGCCAGGTCGTCGATCATCCGGGAGGTGGATAAATTGGCTGCAGCCGGTCCGGGATTCGCGTTGAACAAGTACTTTGCCGCCAAGGCAAGTGTGTATTCCTCGCCTATGTAATTTCCCTTTTCGTCAACGATTGCGCAACGGTCGGCGTCGGGATCCTGAGCAAATCCTACTTGTGCTCCGGCCTGACCGACCTGGGCACATAAATCACCCAGGTTGTCCGCGATCGGCTCGGGCGTATGGGCAAAACGCCCCGTAGGTTCGCCGTTAAGATGAAGGATTTCACAACCCAGCTTTTCCAGCAAAAGGCGACCTTCGACCGCACCAGCCCCATTAATGCTATCCAGAACTACAAAAAACTTTTTGGAAGCAATGTTTTTCACATCCACCAATTGCAGAGCGGTTTCCACGTGGCTGGCATCAGCGGTTTTATCATCACTCATGCCGCTGATCCCCTCAACAGTCACGAGCTGGTAATCTTTCTTATGATAACGATCGAAAACCTGCCTGGCCTCTTCCGGCGGGGGAGCTAAGCCTTCGCTGGTGATAAATTTGATGCCGTTCCAAATGTTGGGATTATGACTGGCGGTGATGATGACCCCGCCCTCGGCCTGATGTTTGCGCACCATCAGGGCGATGGCTGGCGTGGAAGCCACACCTACCTGGATGACTTCACACCCTGTAGCAGCCAATCCGGAAACCATGGCCTGTTGCAGCATTAGTCCGCTGGGCCGACTGTCCCGCCCCACAACAACTCGTCCCCCAACAAGAAAACTGCCCCATGCGCAGCCGAGTTCAGCCGCCAGGGTAGGCGTCATACTTTCCCCGATCACCCCCCGGACTCCAGAAACACTCATCATTAAAGGCATCAGTGAAAATTCCCCAGATCGCGGCGAACCAATACCTTGCGTAGTAAAAGGTAATTGGTGCCCTCGTACAAAGTGATTTCCCCGCTAACCGTGAAGACAACGCCCTTGGCCCCGCCGCCGGAAAGAGAAATCGCCCGTTCCAGCAGACGATTGGGCAATAGCCGGACCGGGGGACGTTGGGGACTTTTCCCCTGGTCCTCGAAAGCCAACATCCATCCCGATTCGCTCGGTACCAGGCGACCGTTCTGGTTAATTAACAATGACCCCTCCGGCCAGCGGGCTGCAGATTTTTGTTGTGCGCCGCTTATTGAGGGCACTTGTCCACCTTGCGGCGATGGGGCTGTCGTGGCTTCACGAACACGCTCCGGCAGGGCAACCCTTTTCAAAGGTTTTTGTTTGCTGAGTTCGGCGATAATTTCCTCGGCCGCCGGCTCACTGGACATTTCGCTTGCTGGCGGGGATTCCTTGGGTGATTGTCCATCAGACTTGGCCTCTGCTTGCGATGAATCAATGACCGCCTGGTCCTCCGGCACTTTGGCCACGCTTTCAAGCAGAATATAGTTTTCCCCCTTAAATTCTGTGACCCTACCGGTAATCACAAAAAGGGGGGATTCTTTGGTTTCCTGCACAATGGTTTTCACCATGGATAACCGTCGATTGGGCAGGATGCGCAAAGACGGTGATTCGGGCAGGCCTTCCTGCTTTTGTAACTCGGCGAGATACCGATCTTCTTGCTTTTTAATTTGGGCTTTGCGGGCAGCCACGACATACCCCTCGGGCAGCAACTGTTTTTCCGGTGTCACCGGGCCGATGGCCGCCTTGGACTGCCGCAGCCGATCACGGACGATTTCTACCGGTTCCGAGGGAAGAATCAGTACCTTGGGATCGTGGTGGCTGAGCATCTCTTCTGAAATGCGGGTGGCGTGGCTGAACGCCGGTTGGGTTTCGTTTAACGCTGGCACGGTGGCAACTTGGGCTTTTTCCGGCTGAGGGATGGAATCATCAGCACTATAAACCGCCGGTGTTACTATTGAAATAGCCAGAGCCGTGATCCCGGCTTGTAAATGAGAAAGAGAGGGATGCCTGAGACGTCCACCTCGCGAATAGAGGGTGCGAAATATGCTACGCTTCTCAGTGTTCATTAACCAAAAAACTCCCTGTTGGTAAATTAGCCGAAACCGTTTGTTTGCCTGTTGTGTTTATCATCGGTCGGCTGGGTGGAGAATGATCAGTTTCCTTTTAATTCCCTTGCTAATTCCTCGGACCGCGTTACCGGACGACGGCAGGTTTTGTTACGACAAACATAAACCGCCGGATGGCCATCGATCATGGATCGGCCGGCCAGCAGGGGAATCGATTCCTGCCATTGGTCGGCCGCAGGATCCGCCGGGTCCAATAAGAAAACCACACGATAGGGATCATAAACGCTGTGCAGGGTTTCGATCAACGCTTGCATGGCCGGGGCCTCTCGCGGGCCTGTCAGCACGATATCCGTCTTCGGAGAGTGGTAAAAATCGACCGCCAACAGAAATTGCTCCAAACCAACGGCAGACCCCTGTAACTCTCCCCCCACCAGGCGAATGATCGTTTCCGCCTTTTCCAGCAGGTCTTCACGCTCCAGCAGGGCGGACAACTTAAGCAGATTCATCAGGGCCACTGAATTGGCCGAGGGCACGGCTCCGTCGTGAAAGCTCTTTCCGCGTACAATAAGCCGCTCTGCATCATCGGCGGTCTGGAAAAATCCGCCTTCCTCGGAATCCCAAAAGTGGATCACCATCTCCTCATTCAGGCGAATTGCTGCTGTCAGCCAACGATGATCGAGGGTGGTTTCATGCAACTCAAGCAATCCGCTGACAAGAAGAGCGTAATCGTCAAGATAGCCGGTTGTCCCTGCCACACCATTACGGTAACTACGCCATAATCGGCCATTCTGAGTGATCATCCGTTGCAGGATAAACTCAGCCGCCTTTTCGGCCGCCTGGGTATAGGCTTTTTCGCCAAGCACCCGACCACCACGGGCCAAGGCGGCAATCATCAACCCATTCCAGGACGCCAGGATCTTGTCGTCAAGAGCAGGGGGGATTCGCTGTTGCCTCGCCTGTATCAAGGTTTTGCGCCCTTCATTCATTATCCTTTCCGCTTCTTGGATGGAGATCCCATACAAACGGGAGTCGGTTTCCACATCTCGTTGTACGTTCAGGATATTGCTTCCTTCCCAGTTTCCCTCACGACTTAATCCGTAATGGCCGCAGAAAATCCGGCCCTCCCGATGGCCGAGCAGATCCATGATCTCGTCGTAGGACCAGACATAGTATTTGCCTTCCACACCCCCACTGTCCGCGTCACGGGCGGAATAAAAAGCACCCTCGGGTGACCGCAAATCCTCCAAGACGTAATGCAAGATATCGCCAGCCACTCGTCCGTAAGTCGCTTGGCCGGTCAGCTGAAAGGCCTCCAAATAAGCCGTGCTCATCAATGCTTGGTCATAGAGCATTTTTTCAAAGTGTGGGACCAGCCAGCGGCGATCGGTACTGTAACGGGCAATGCCGCCGCCGAGCTGATCATAGATGCCTCCATCGGCCATTCTGCTAAGCGTCAACTCTACCATTTCGAGCAGAAAGTTGTCCTGTCTGTCCTCTGGTAAGCTGTGCCGGTATTGCCGCAAGAGCAGGATCATAATCCCACTTGGCGGAAACTTGTTACCTCCCCCGTTGCTGATGCCCCCGTATTCGCGGTCGAACATAGCGGCAAACTCATGAGCAGCTCGGCTGACCGCCTCCGGAGAGACTATGTCAGCCGACGTTTTAGTATGCCCTATCCGCTCAATGGCTGATACCAACTGGTCGGCGGATTGAGATAGCTTATCTCGCTGCTTTTCCCACGCCTGGAGTACGGCCCATAACACATCGTCGAAGCCTGGTTGGCCTCGTTTGCCGTGTAAGGGAAAGTAGGTGCCTGCGAAAATCGGTTTGCCTTCCGGTGTTAAAAAGACGCTCATAGGCCATCCACCTTGACCGCGGTTCATCAGCATGGTGGCCTTCATGTAAATATCATCCAGGTCCGGACGCTCTTCCCGGTCCACCTTGATGGGGACAAAGTGCTCGTTGAGCAGCTGGGCGATTTCTTCGTTCTCGAAGCTTTCTCGTTCCATGACGTGACACCAGTGGCAGGCGGAATACCCGATGCTCAGGAAAATCGGCTTGTCTTCCCGCCGGGCCTTGTCAATCGCCTCCTGTTCCCATGGATACCAGTCCACCGGGTTGTAGGCATGCTGCAGCAAGTATGGACTGGTCGCATGTATCAAGCGGTTGGGGCGACGATTTGGGTTACGATCCCCAATATGTTCCTGGGGGGTTGGTTCATTACGGCGATAATTCATAATGCAAATCTCACTGATCGGTAGCCTTCCTCGATAGAATTAATTACTGATAAAATTTTAGGAACGCTAGCTTCGGTGGGCGAACAAGAATTTGCTTACTTTAAAACATGAGAGGGAGGGAGGATAAATTCAGGTTTAGGTGTGTAAAGAACCGTTCAGCCTTTTTTTATTCGCTCACCCACCATGACCAATGATTGGCCAAAAGGCAGACGCACGACACGCTCGAAGGCATCGAGAAAGGGCACCAGGCGATTAAAAAACCAACTAGCACGCGGAGAAATATTATCTTGCTGAAGAATGCGTCCCTGCCACCACCAACCAAAGTATCCAATGTGGTTCATGTAGAAACTATGCACCGGTTTCAGGCCGGCCTGCTTGAATAAACGGTTTAATCCACGACGTGTGTACCGGCGGTAATGGCCAAAGGAGCGATCTAGTTCTCCGTAAATACTCATATGGGCGGGTACAAGAATGACCACTCGACCACGGAGGGAAAGGCAACGAGACATGCATTGTAAAGCGTCGGCGTCGTCGGTGATGTGTTCCAGAACATTAAGACAGAGAAGCGTATCGAAACAGCCGGCTGGTACGTCTTTATTGGGGCAATTTTCAAGAGAACATTGGAAAAAATTCACATTCAGGTGGTTTCGAAATCGCCCGCACAATTCGCGGTAGGCGGCGGGGAAAGGCTCAATGCCCGTTACACTCTCGCAGTTAAGCAGGTACTGGGTAATATTCCCAATCCCGGATCCCACTTCAAAAACCCGTCCTCGAATAAAGGGACGCACCTTGTTGAAGAGCCAATGGTTGTAATTGTAGAGTTCCCGCAGCACACGCAGACTTTGCAGGACCGGATCGTTATCGGTCCGTGCATCGTCCTTTGCGGCTTCAACGGCGGTACTTGCTTGATTACCAATGTTTAATTCCAGGCCAGCGGTCATACTGCAATTATCGGTTCAACAAATTGGCGAATTAGCTTAATGACATTGTTTTTAAGGCCTTTCGCAAACTGCAGTTCAGTTTATTGAGTGCCGATAACAAGATGGCTGTTCGCTCGAGGCAGGCCGACGACCGATAAAATACGCATTCGTCATCCATCGGCCGATGTGAATTTCCAAAAGATCCACAATGATCGGAGCGTATGAATTCATGAGCACTTGGCCGCAAGACATGGAGCTGGATTTCCTGGCTCAGCAGGAAAATTCCTTGACGAAACATCGATCAATTTGGCTGCTGCGACCGGCCTGGATCCTCCCGGCGATAGGGGCCGTGGCATTAGCGTTGTTCACCTGGGGGGTTACCGTATCCTTTGAAACCTCCGACCAGGCGGCAATGGCCTACCTGGTCCAGCACAATTTCGGCGTTAAATGGTTCTTCGCCCATGAATATGGCCCCGTGCTCCCTGTCCTTCAACGCAGCTGGGGGGAATTACTAACCGGCTTGGGCTTCCTGCTCCAGGAATGGACCTTTCGGCTTCCCATCGTCCTGCTTTCCTTAATTCAGGTCGGCCTGACCTATCCCTTGATGCGTCGGCTACGTTGTTCCCAATTGGAAGCCTTGCTGGGAACCGCTTTTTGCGCCGTTTTGCCGGAAATGGTTTCCAATGCCCATTACGCATGGAGCTATCTGACCATTCGGATGTTATGCGGCACGATAGCCCTCTGGGCAACGCTGGTCTTTTTCGATACGCGTCATCAAAAATACCTGGCACTGGCTGGTATCGCTGTGTTCGCGCATTGTGTCAGCGGAGCCTATGCCATGGCCTTGCCGACAACGCTAATCGCAGCCTGGGCCGTAATGCTGTTTCAGAACAGCCAGCCGAGAAAAGAGGGAAAACCCTTTGCAATTAACAAGCCTTTGGTTCGATCAGCAGTGACAGGTTTTGTCCTGCCTTGTATCATGGCGGCATTGCTCATCATTTTCTGTTGGGTATGGACCGGCAGGGGACAGATCGGCCACCTGTTGCATAAACAAAATATGGACGGTGCGGGCTTTTGTTTTGCACAACTCATTGAATTTTCCAAACTCTGGATTCAACAACTAGGGTATCTCATGGCTATCCTGTCGATCGGCGGATTGCTTTACGGCATTATCAAATTGAGGCATGGATTTAGGCCGTCGTCTTCTGTTGCTTTCGGCCTTGGGCCTGACAGCCGCCGCAGCTTATTGTTGGTCTGGTGTATCTTGGGTGTGTTGCCCGTAGCCTTGCTGGTCAAATGCGAAAATATCGGTTACGCGGGCTATTACCTGTTCGAGGCGGTCTATCCTGCAACCCTTCTGGTAGTGATGGGAATCGCTGCTCTGCATCGCCGCTGGTCGAAACACTGTCGGCGGAAAACGGCCATCTTGTTCATTGGTGGGGCGACCTTTTTGCAACTGGCCATTGGTTCGGCGGATGCCTGCCTGGGAAATGGAAGCTTGCAGAAATATACGGGCGTCAACGTTCCTTGGGGCAGCATCCGCCCGGATACCGGAATAAAAGCGGCCGGCTGGTACATCCGCCGGCATGTCCCCGAACAGGCGATGATCCTTTCCCTCCACACCAACAAGGGGATGGAACTCCCCGTAGCGGAATATTATTGTGGTCGAAAGGTACTTGCAGGTTACGAGCTAACCCCCGCAATGCTGCCCAGCCTGGTAACTGAATTTCGCGACCGAGTGAATGTCATTATCACTCCCGCGGATCAAGCCCACATTGTTGAAACTCATACATCCTTCCAACCGGTTTTCACCGCCATGAAAGACGGCCGACCGGTCAGAAAGATCTATGCCCCCCCATCGTCAGCCCTGCCCGTCGTCACCCGGGAGGTTGCTTCACTCAACCAGGCTTATGACCGGTCCTGTTTACCCCGGCAGGTGCCCACTCCGCTGCCCGCCCCGAAAGGTTTCCTCAAAACCCTGGATTGCTACCAGACGTTCGTTAAGCGGCTCAAGAACAGCCCGGTCCCTTTTGAAGGTCTGGCAGAACAAACCGCTCGATGACCAACCTTTGCCTGACGGGAACATAGGTATCTCAGCTCGTCAAAAACATGAAATGCAGCAATAATAATACATAGCACAAATCACGATGGCACCCAATAATACTTGTTGCTGTCGCCGAATCTGTTTTGACGACGGGAAAGTTGCATGGTAAATTAAGAGTTGATTCCTGTCACAAAGGGGTCCATATATGATCGTGCCCATCAATGTTGCCGAAAAAAATATCGATTTCCCCGGCCATCCGCATAAAGAAATACTTGGAGTGACCATGCGGCACGGCTACTTCCGCTTTTCGCAATCCACGAAGTGGTCACCGGCTTTGAACTTGTACGAAGACGAGAGAAGTTTCCGTGTCTGTGTTGAATTACCGGGACTTACCCGCGAGCAGGTCAATGTTGAAGTCGCCTGTCGGAATTTGAGAATCTGGGGTGAACGGTCCATTCCTTTGCTTCCAGAACAAAAAGACTCTGCCTGTATGTTGAGAATGGAAATTGATACCGGGCCTTTTGAGCGGGTTATCGAATTGCCAGAAACCGCAAATATGCAGGCCGTCGAAGCCAGGCTGGTTGTTGGATTTTTGTGGATTACCATCGATAAGCGTTAGTGGAAATTTATAACGGAAAGATAGCTATCCATGGGTGACGATTCCAAACAAAAGGATATTACCAACTTTCGCCGGGGCAAGGACGAAAAGGCTGAGGACAATCTGCCGACCCAGCAGGAAGTTCTTCCCGCTGATAGTGCCAGGCTAACTGCGGACGATCATGCGAACCGCGAGCGGGATGAAAAAATCCCCTCGGAGTTACCTGTTCTGCCCATTCGTGATTCAGTTGCTTTCCCCGGCACCATCATGCCCCTTAACATCGGTCGGGAAAAATCCAAACGCCTCGTCGAGCAGGCCGTCTCCGGCAACCGGATCATCGGTGTGGTTGCCCAGCAGCGGAAGGTTGTGGAGGATCCCGGCCTGGATGATCTCTATCGCGTGGGTACGGTTTGCATGATCCTGAAAATGCTTACCCTGCCGGACGGAATGCAGAGTATTGTGGTCCATGGACTGGTGCGCTTTGGTATAACCGAATTAATCGAAACCGAGCCGTATTTGAAAGCTCGAATTCAAACCCGTGAAGATGATACCGAATCAACACAGGAAATCGACGCCTTGATTCATGGCGTCAAACAGAATGCCATGCGGGCCTTCGAGTTATCCCCAAATGTCCCTGAAGAGGCCCAGGTTATTTTGGACAATATCGAGACGCAGGGCGGAGTGGCTGACTTTTTGGCCGCCAACCTGCCTCTCAACTTGCAGGAACGCCAGGAACTGCTCGAGACCTTTGACGTGACCAACCGGTTGCGAAAAGTCAACGACAGTTTGACCAAGCAACTCGAAGTGCTCGAATTATCTAACAAGATCCAAACCCAGGTCCGCGAAAAAATCGACAAAACCCAGCGCGAATACTTCCTTCAGGAACAACTCAAAGCCATTCAGGAGGAGCTTGGCGAAACCGACAGCCGTACCGCCGAGATCCAGCAGCTTAAGGAACGCATGGAAAAGGTTAAAATTCCCGAGGAAGCCCGCAAGGAAGCTGACCGCGAACTCAACCGGCTGGCCCGCATTCCCCAAGCGTCCCCGGAGTACTCGGTCGCGTTGGATTACGTCAACTGGATGTGCGACTTGCCTTGGGCAATTTCCACTGAAGACAGGTTGGAATTACAACGGGCGGAAAAAATACTAAACGAAGATCACTACGACCTGGAAAAAGTC
>CAZMVS010000444.1:0-9749 GCA_964569525.1 uncultured Planctomycetales bacterium | reverse complement strand
ATGCCCAGTTAAGCGGGCGGGAGAATATCTATCTGAACGGTTCCATCCTGGGGCTTACTCAGAAGTTCATCGATGAACGAATTGGAGAAATTATCGAGTTCAGCGAGTTGGGCCGTTTTATTGATGCTCCGGTAAAGACTTATTCCGCCGGTATGAAAGGGCGCTTGAGTTTTTCCATTGCCGCCTATTTGAACCCGGATATTCTCCTTTTGGACGAGGCCTTGAGTACGGGAGACGCCGGTTTTCGGGCCAAGGCGGGTTCGATTCTGGACCGTTTTCGTAGCGGGAACAAAATTGTCATCATTGCCAGTCACAGCATGGAATTGATCCGCAAGGTTTGCACGCAGGCGGTGTGGCTGGAAAGTGGGACCATTCGCATGCAGGGACCGCCGCGGGAGGTGGTCAAGGCCTACGTGGACTATTGCCGCCAGGTCGGAAAAAAGGGCCGGCAGGATGAAAAGGCGAAATCATCTTCGTTGCCGGAAAGCACCTCGTCACAACAGGAATCCGCAAGCTGAACTCAAAGAGGAGGCCTTTGCCAGTGCCAGGTGATCGTGTCAGCGAGTTATATTACGGCCGAATTATGCAGCCGGAAACCCAGGAGGCCTGCCGGGAGCGGATTCATTGGATGTGTTCGCAGGTGGCTGGGACGGACGTGTTGGATCTGGGCTGTTCGCAAGGGATCGCCTCGTTATTGCTTGGCCGCGAAGGGCACAAAGTCCTTGGGCTGGACATTGACGCGGAGGCCATCGACTACGCCCGCCGGCAGTTGGCCGATCAGCCGGCCTCCGTGCAGGAAAATACTACGTTCAAGCATATCGAGCCCGGTGCCGTGCCTTGTGAGGATGAATCCTTTGACACCGTGTTGTTGGGGGAAATTCTGGAACACCAGGCCTGTCCCGCCAAAATGCTGGCCGAGGTTCGTCGCGTGCTTCGGCCGGGCGGAAAAGTGGTAATTACTGTGCCCTTTGGTGTGCATCCTCAACCTGATCACCTGCAAACATTTTACCTTAATGATTTACTCAAGTTGCTGGAAAACGAATTTCAGGTCGGCGAATTATTCGTGGCCCATAAGTACATTCACTGTACGGCCATTAAAAAGGGAGTCGGTGTAGAGAAGGTCCCGCCGTCGAAACAGGCGGCAGAAGTTCTGGCGGCGTCGGAGCAGGCTTTTCTCGAAGCGGAGAAATACCATTGGAAGACGCGCGATCGCCAGAAAGAGCGTATCAACCAGCTGCAGGAAAGGGTTGAGCGACAAAAGCTTCTGTTGGCCGAAAGCGAAACCAACCTGCTAAAGGTGATGGACGCTTATCTGTATTGCGAGCGCGATGGTGTCCAACTGTTGGATCGCCTTTTGGCTTGGCAGCGGCAATATCCGGAACGAAGCGATATTGCCCGGGCGATTAATGAGCTTCGCCGGGTACAGGATCGTTTACGGTTGGCCGACAACTTGAAAGAAAAATTATCTATCTTCAAAAGTGTTCTGCAGGTATGCTACAAAGCGGAAAGTTGCTGCGTGGATTTGCATAAGGAGTCTGCTCGCCAGGAAAAAGAGCGTCTTGAAGGGGAGATTCGCGGGTTGAAAAGCCGGGTCAGCCGCCAGAGCGAACAAATAGATTATTACAAGGCTGAATGCGAGCGAAAGTTCGAGGAAATTCGCTACTTGCTGGGTGATGCGTTTGTTCGAGCATTTTCCAGTCCGCGCGATTTTGTGTTACTGCCGGTTCGTTTGTTGCGTTTGTTTCTTGCCGGTTTGCATCGGCGACGAGAACGGCGGCGATCAGATCGCTACGAACAGCAGCAGTCCGCCCAAAAAGCCATTGCCAAGCCTGAAAATAAAAAGGACTCAAATCCGACGATTAAGATCCAACGTCCTGAAATCGTGGAAGGTGTATTCGGGGCGGCGGACGGGGTGGAACTTTATCCGGCCCGTCGTCCGCAGCGTCAGCCACGAACCAATATCAAGGCGGCGGTTATCTTCGATGAGTTTACCGCGGAGTGTTTCCGTGACGAATTCCACATGATCCACGTCACGCCGGACAATTGGCGGGAGGTAATAAGCGCGGAGCGACCCGACTTTTTATTCGTGGAGTCCGCGTGGAAGGGCTACGGGATGGCCTGGCGGCATATGATCAGCCGGGCGCGGCAGATGAACGGGGGGCCATTAGTCCCCTTGGTGGAGTGGTGTAAACAACAGGGTATTCCCACGGTTTTCTGGAACAAGGAAGATCCACCCAACTTCGAGCATTTTATCTACGCCGCCTCCCATTTTGATTATATTTTCACCACCGACGAGGATTGTATTCCTGATTACCGTGAATATGTGGGTCACGATCGGATCATGGCTTTGCCTTTTGCCGCTCAGCCGACGATTCATAACCCGGTCGGCACGACCGTTGAGCGGGCGGGGAAGGTTTGTTTCGCGGGTACCTGGTACAACCGCAAGCACAGTGAACGCCGGGTGGATATGGAGATGCTTTTGAATCCCGCCTTAAGCCGGGGTTTGCACATTTACGACCGCATGTATCACCACCAGGTGGACGACGCTTATCGTTGGCCGGAGAAATACCAGCCGGCCATCCAGGGCAGCCTGCCTTACGAATATACAATTGACGCTTATAAAAAGTACCAGGTTTTTCTCAATGTAAACTCGGTGAAATATTCGCCGACCATGTTTTCCAGGCGGGTACTTGAGTTGTTGGCCTGCGGGACACCGGTGATCAGCACGTATTCGTTGGGTATCGAAAAGATGTTGGGGCGGGAGGCTGTGGCCCTGGTGGAATCCGAACAGGAAGTGGCGGATTGGCTGGACCGCCTGCTCGGCGATGCTGAATTACGCGAACGGATGGTTCATCTGGGCCAGCGAAGAATTTTCTCCGAGCACACCTATGCCCATCGCTTTGCCACCATTGCCGAACAGCTCGGTCTTGAGGGGGTTCGTCCGGAGTTTGCCACCAGTGTTATTGCCTGGGCGACAGAACCCGCCCAATTGAAGCGCCTGGTAGAATATTACGGGCGGCAAAGTTGGCCGGAGCGGGAATTGATATGCGTGTACAACGGATCAGCAGGTTTGCCTTCGGAAATCGAGAATCAAATCGGCCAGGGAGCGGATGTTCGTTTGCTTCGTGTTGCGGAGCAAGAGTCGCTTGTGGAGGGAATCAATCGGGCGTTGCATGAAGCGCGGCACGCTTACCTAGCCTTTTTCGATCCCGGTTCGTTTTATGGCGAGCATTACCTGCGTGATCTGTTGTCGGCCTTTATTTACGCCGATGCAGACGTGGTGGGGAAAGCCGCTAGATTTTCTTATCATTCCGAAAGTCGGTCGCTGGCCTTGCAGAACGAGGAACTTCAGCGTCGCTATGTTGATGTTCTGCCTTTGTCGGCTATGATTGCACGCCGGGAAGTATTTGATAAGTTGACCGTTCAAGATGAGGACATAAAAGACGCCCTCCATTTTTCCCGCCGGTGCAAGGATAACGGCCTTAAATTGTATTCCGCCGATCGTTTCAATTATGCCGATCTAATCGGGCAGTCGCCGGTATTTTGTATAAGCGAAGCAGATGAGCAAAACCAATGCCTTTTGACCCATGCTGATGAGTACCAATCCTGGATTACCATTTGACGCGCCTTTGGTCTTTTTGTCCGCCACCGGTTACGAGGGCGGCTTAAGCGGGCGAACCCGTCGGCTGGCGGAAGTGCTGGCTGAGCGGGGCAGAAGTGTTTATTTCGTGGAATTGCCCACGCCCCGCAATGCATTGGCAGCCAAAGGCCGGGTGGGTTGTTCGTCGCCTGCTGACAAGCGACAGGTTCACGTGGTGCGCTTATGTCCGTTGCCTTGGAAGATACGCAGCAAGTGGCCCTTTGTCGTGCGTTGCTGGCTGAGTCACGCGCTGAATATATTAAACCGTTCGATCTCCAGGCTGGATCAGGCGGTGGTTATTTCATCCACGCCGTGGTGGTCTGACCTGGTACGGGTATTGTCCTGCCGCTTACGTTGTTACGATTATATCGATCATATTTCCGTACAGGCCGGCCCGCAGCGACTCGATTTTTATCAGCAATGGAACCATGATCTGTTGCGTGAAAGTGACTTGGTTACTGCGGTGAGCGAACCTCTGCAGGATTGGCTGAGGGGGCATTTCGATCCGCAGCGGATTTACCTGGTACCCAATGGCGTATTTAGCTGGTGGATCGATACAGAAGTGACGCCCCTAGCCAGGCGACGCTTAACCCCGCATCCTGAGCGGTGCATCGCTGGTTTTACAGGATCGCTGTTCGAATGGCTGGATCAGGATCTTCTTGTTGCTGCCGCCAAGGCTTTACCCCAGGTCGAGTTTGTGTTGATCGGTCCGCAGAGGCGGGACGTGAAAGTGGATCGTTTGCAAGCCTTGGAGAATGTGCATATTCATCGCCCCGTTCCTTATGAGCAGGTTCCTCGTTATATCCAGGCCATGGATGTTTGTCTGATCCCGCGTAAGAAAGAGGAGATATCTGAGGCTGCCGATTCATTGAAGGTTTACGAATATTGCGCTCTTGGTAAGCCGGTAGTCAGTACGATTCACTTCCGTAGCGGTGCTTCCAATGTTCCCATAGTGGTCGCCGCCGATGCGACGGATTTTGTTTCCGCCATTGGGTCGGCAGTGGCGGGGGAGTCTTCACAAAAACAGGCTGTTCGAAAAGCCTTTGCCCGCCAACATACGTGGGATGTGCGGGCAGATGCTTTCATCTCCGCGATGGAAGACGCATACGCTCGATTGGTAAGCTAAGTCGTTTGGTTATCGACTGCGACTATCCTATCGCTTTCGGCAAGCTATGGCTTGTTGGTAGCCTTGCAAAGTATTTTCCGCGACCTGCTGCCACGTATAGTTTTTCATGATGAGTTCAGGTAGATTTGCGGATATATCTTTATGCAAGGCTGTTTCAACGGCCTGGCGAATGGAATCCGCGTTTCCGGGTTCGCAATAGACCGCCTCGTTGCCAAAGTATTCTTTCGTGCATCCGCCGGGAGTGAGTACCAGTTTACAGCCGCTTAATCCCGCTTCCAGGCTGGCCAGGCCCGGGGTTTCATACCAACTGGCACAGGCATGGACAACAAAACGCTGATACCACCGGCTTAGAACGGTGGGTGGTTGTTGGCCGACAAAATGAATATTTGGTCCCGCTTCTCGTCGGCAGCGGTGGTAATAGCGTCGGCTGAAGCGACCGGGTTGACCGATCAGAGTCAGGGGTATTTGAGTATTACGTAATGCCCGGATCAGGTTGAGTTGGTTTTTTCGAGGCTCGATACGGCCTACGCATAAAACACTGTTTCGTTTGGCGGTATCGGCGTCGTCCGGCGGACGGAAGATTTCCACGTTTACGCCATTGGGTACGACAACACATTCCGCCCGCCGGCCGAAGCGTTTTTCGATTTGTTGCTGCTCGGCTTGGCTGTTGGGCAGGATCACATCCACTGTCTCAAGCAATTCGGTGGCCCCTCGAGTAAAACTCGAGCAGAAGACCGGCGTTCCTTTGTCCCTTGCCGCCTGCATGGCGCATCGTTGCAGGAGACGCAGATTTTCATACATCCTACTGCCTAACATTCGGGCCATTGAGCCCTGCAGCCCCACCCGCGCATAGCGGTCATATTCATCCGGCGGCCAATAGATGGTGCTTAAAACGCAGGGACATCCCCTGTCGCGAATCCGCCGGGCGTGGGCCAGATTTTCCCATAAACGATCGAGGTGAAATAAATGAATGACGTCATAGTCGGCGGATGTGACCGGGATGGTGTCCAGAAGATCGACGGCTAAGCCGAGGCGTCGAAGGTGATCCGCCGTTTGCAGGATTTGCGTCGTGTCCCCACCGGGATGTCGGCGGAGATTTTTCCGCACTATCATGAGGACCCGCAAAGGCCGGCCAACATTTGAAGATTGAGTCACGGTTTCTTGGCAGGTTTTTTGATTCATGCCAGGTATTGTTGAATAATTCTTGAAATTCGCTCGGCCGCCCGACCATCGCCATAGGGGCTGGCCCCTTTCGCCATTTGTTGGTAGGCAGAGGGATCTTCCAGTAAGCGACTCGCTTCGGTGAAGATGCGTTGCTCGTCAGGGCCGACCAGCTGGGCCACGCCGGCGTCCAAGGCTTCCGGCCGCTCACTTTCCCGCCGCAATACCAGCACCGGTTTGCCCAAGGCGGGAGCTTCTTCCTGTACACCGCCCGAATCGGTCAGAATAAGGTGAGAACGCTTCATGGCGGTTACGAATTCTCCATACGACAACGGTTCGCAAAGATGAACTTTATGATTAGCGTGTAGGATGGTTTCTACCACGGGACGGATTGAGGGATTGGGATGCACCGGCCAAAGCACTTCGATGTCCGAAAACCGTTCGCATAATTTTTGCACCGCGCGACAGATTTGCTCCATCGGAGCTCCGAAACTGTCCCGCCGATGGGCGGTGACCAGGATTAACTTTTTCGATTCGTCAAGGGGGAGGGGTAGGGGGATATTTTTGTCAGCGGTAAGTAAAAGGGCGTCGATTACCGTGTTGCCGGTCACGTGAATTGTTTCGGGCGGAACTCGTTCAGCTAAAAGATTTGTTCGACCCGTCTCTGTGGGGGCAAAGTGCAGATCGGCTAAATGTCCCGCCAGTAACCGATTGGCTTCTTCCGGAAACGGATACTGAAGATTGCAGGTCCGCAAGCCGGCTTCTACGTGGCCGAAGGCAATTTTGCGATAAAAACACCCCAAGGCGGCAGTGAAAACGGTAGTTGTATCACCCTGGGCGATGACCAGATGCGGATTCAGTTCTGCAAGCTTCTTGTCCAAAGCTACCATGAGCCCGGCTGTCAATTCTGCCAGAGACTGATCTTCGGTCATGATGTTGAGATCGAAATCCGCTTCGATCTCGAAAAAATTCAGCATTTGATCCAGTAGTTCGCGGTGTTGCGCGGTTGCCAAGACCCGACAGTCAATAGCCGGAGCTTTCTTCAGGGCGGAAATCACCGGAGCCATCTTGATTACTTCCGGCCGAGTACCCACGCAGCAGAGAACCAGTTTTGAGTCGCTTTTTACCTTGCCCACGTCGTGTCCCGTTTGTATTTCACAAAGGGTTTCATTAACTGCCGATCCAAAATACCATACCCCCGATCATGCGTCCATGGAATATTTTCCATTTTGACCGACGTATGAGTTTTTGCGACGGTTATAAAAAAGCTCCGGGCAGGCAATATGCCCACCGGAGCTGTATAGATTCGAAAGGTTGTTACAGAAAAAAGTTTTTTTCTTTAGCGTAGTCTTCGCCGACTCACCACACCCAAAAATCCCAAGCCGAGCAAGATCATTCCCATCATAGGAACAGCCATCGGAGCACAGGCGGGTAGGTTTGGTACAATCGCTTCGTCGTCATCTTCTTCTGAAGGAATGTCGGTATCTATGGTGGGTTCTTCTTCCTCTTCTTCATCTTTGGGGGCGCTTTCATCCACGGTTATGGTGATATTTTCGGCAGTCAAGCGGCCATCGCTATCGGTTGCGGAAAGGAGTATTTCGTAGTTCCCCTCCACTACCGGGTCGCCTAGGGATGTAGAGACTTTGCTTTGTACACTAGTTAACAGGGCGAAATTTACCAATCCACTACCGACGGGACGGCGGGCCACGCTCCATTGAAATTCATAGGGTTTACTTCCTCCTGAAGCAGCTCCCTCTAGGATGAAGACCGGATTATCCGGATTAATGGTCTGGTCGTCGGATACGGATAGCCTGAAGCCGGCTAATGCTACGGTTTGATAGATGGCGGTGGCCAGAGTGACTTGCCCGGATTCCATTTCGTCGGCGCTGACTTCTGTGTCCAAAGGCGTAATATAGTCGTCAACATCCCGGAAGGTGATCGTATAATTGTCCGGTTGCAATCCCGTGATCACGTCTCCGCTGGAGCGCCACAAGTTATCCGTGATATTGCTGATCCGCCACTGGCCGCCTGCCGAGGAGGCTTCGTCTGGCAAGATGATGACTGAAATAGCACCGGTGCCTTTAGCAACCACGGTAAGTTGCACGTCGCGTTCGAATTGCTCTCGGGAAAGGATGTTTGTAAATACAAGGGTATCAGTATAGACGCCTTCAGGCATGCTACTTGCCATAGGCAGGATGCGCAATACGACATTAGTTCTGTCTTGAGCCGGCAATACGCCGCGATCTGGGCTCGCGGTGAGCCAATCCGATTCCCACTCCACTTTCCACTGGATCGAACTAACACCGTTGTTAATTAAAGTGTATCTTTTGGTGTCCGCCACGATCTCGGCATCTTCTTCCACCATGTTCTCATAGGCTTCGTCCGGGACAACCAGCAGGGGATCCTCTTCTTGTTGTCCCCAGGATGGGCAAACTCCAATCCAAAGAAGAAGGGTAATGACCGACACCAACCATTTCAGCTTCATGATCGTTTCTCCTCGGGTGGAATCCGGAGCAGGGGGAGTGAACCGTGATCAGCCATTCTCCACACAGGCCTATTATACACAAATCATTACAAAACAAAAACTTACCGCGTTTTATTGTGTAATCCCGGCGTCGGGCTTGTAATGTTCCGGGGTGTTACTTTCTGCGAATCGCCTTCCCGTTTTTGGCCAGTCGGAACAAGCTAGTCCAAAATGGCCAAAAATCCTGCTGGCAACCCAACTTAACGCAAAGTATCCTACTTTTGGGCCAACCGTCAAGTCAAACCCGATTTCCGGACAATGCAGCCAGTGGAGTTTATTATTTTTTTCGCCCAGCACGCGGGCGAGGTGGCTGATTCACTGGTCAATCGTGGACGGTCATGCCTTCTCCGTTTCCGTGACGCTGGATGGCATGGCTGGCCTGAGGAGCTTGGCCGTACCAGATCCAGCAGGTCAGCCAGTGCAGGTCCTCGATGACCATGTAGATGGAGGGTACTACGATTAATGTTAACACCGTGCCGAACGCCAGTCCGAAGCTGATGGAGACCGCCATGGGAATTAAAAACCGGGCTTGGAAAGAGGTTTCCGCCATGATCGGGGCTAATCCAAGAATGGTGGTCAGCGAGGTCAGCAGGATGGGTCTTAGGCGTCTTCGACCGCCGGCAATGATTGCCTCAAAAACCGGTTTGCCGCTGACTACATCCTTGTTGATGAAATCCACCAGGATCAGGGCATCATTGACCACGATGCCTGTCAAAGCCACGATACCGATGACGGATAATATGGTCAGCGGGTACCCCATGATCAGGTGCCCGAAGACAGCTCCGTTCAGTCCGAAGGGAATTGCGGTCAGAACGATAAGCGGTTGGAGGTAACTTTTAAACAAGCCGGCCAACAAGACAAAGATCAAGAGCAGGGCGATCAGGAAGTCCCGTTTCAGTGAACCCAGTGACTTGGCCGTCTCCCGTTTATTGCCCGCGAAATCGATCCGCAAGCCGGGCAGATCGCTTTCCAATTCGTTGACCGGGCCGGTCAGGGAAGCGATGATTTGCTCGGCGTTGGCTTGACTTTGATCCACGTCCGCACTGACCACCACGGCCCGCCGCTGGTCAACGCGGCGAATAGAGGCGTATCCCTCTCCTTCCTTCATACTGGCTACTTCATCGAAGGGGACTCGGCGACTGTCGGGTGTGACGATATACATCGTTTCCAACTCGTACACTTTTTTTCGGCGATGTTCGGGGAAACGTACGCGGATGTCCACGTCTTCCTTATCCCGTTGCAGGGTTCGGGCTTCCAAACCGTAAAAAGCGCCGCGTATCTCGGTGGCCAGGTACTCG
>CAZMVS010000443.1:0-26186 GCA_964569525.1 uncultured Planctomycetales bacterium | reverse complement strand
CGAACGGTTAGCGATTTTTGAGCACATCGTTATCCAAGGCTGACCGGAGGTTGCTATTCTGCCGGCAAAGAATTGGGTCGTTGGTTTTTTTCTTGCAAGTTTTGACGGAATATCCAGTTAACAAACTGGCATTTTGGATTCTTTGAGCCCTATCGCTGAGGCCAACCATGCAAACGATCACAAAGAAAGAGTTAATTGATCGGATTGCCGAGAAATCCTCACACAAACGGGTTGTTGTCAAGCGGATTATTCAAAGCTTCCTCGACGAAATCGTCGATGAGTTGGGCCATGGTAATCGCTTGGAGTTTAGGGATTTCGGCGTGTTTGAGAGCAAGGTTCGCGCCGCTCGTACGGCGCAGAATCCTAAAACGTTGGAGCGGGTCTCAGTGCCCTCCAAGCGAACGGTGAAGTTTAAAGTCGGCCGTTTGATGAAAATGAGACTGGCTGACAATAATTCTTCCGTTGCTTCACCGGTGGGAGGCGCCGCTGCCAGTCGTAATTTTTCCAGTCAGGAAGGCTCCTCTTGATAGCTTTTTTTTGCTGATCTATCAATGAAATCGTCTTTCAAATTAATGACGGCGTACTTGATATAAGTACCCTTTGGCGGATTTCATGTCCACTTTGAAGCAAGCGAGCCACTCGTTTTGTGCTTGTTGTTTTCGGTTATAACCCGTACTGCTTGGATAGCTTGGCGCGAAGAAAGGTTGCGCGAAGCGGTTTTTGGTTGTGAACAGCCGCAAACAAAAAGCCTTTCCAGTTGGAAGAAGCTATTTTTAGCTGAGAAGTCCCTGGATTATCAATTCGACGGCTTTGTCTTCATCCAGCCCTCGGGCCATTAACGTCTGCAATTGTTTGGAGTCCACGCTGCCTATGGAAGCTTCATGGGTGACGTGAGCCTTGGGATGCTTTACATCCACAATAGGAACGGCTCGAGCGGTGGCTTCATTTTGTACGATTTCCTTGCAGTCCACGTGACCTCGAGCGTAGGGGGCGCTGGCTGTAAGGCTGTTTTTGACTTCCGCCCTGGCCTGGTCACGTACGGCAATATAGCTGGTTAGCACCCCGCGGGCGGATTCGCCTTCCAGGAAGGCGGATTCGTTAATCGTAATCTGGTCGTTTCCCAGGCCGCTAATACGGGAGACGATTTCGCAAACACTTCGCGCTCCGACATACGTTTCATAATCAATGTCGATTTTACCGACCTGGCCCCTCAGCAGTTCGAATTCAGTCTTGAAACGCGCATCTTGGCCCACCCTGACTCGGGCTTTGGGGACGACCAATACTCCGCCTTCCCGGCCGTGGATATGCCGCTCGAAATAGGAATACTCCGCCCCGTCGGCGACTTCGATGTCGGCCTCCATTCGGTGGGTGATATCAACGGCATTGGGAAAAGTACAATGAGCCAGCAAAGAAGCAGATGCGTCCTTCTCCATCTTGATGTTGAGCACAATACGTTGTTCGCCTTTTTCCGGGAGCATGCCGAAACACATATGAATGGGTTTCTCGATCCGCACGCCGCCTTTAACAACAACCTGAGCTTCGATGCCGTCGGCCAGTTCTTTGGCGTCTATTTCCAGGCCGGGAAGCAGGTGTGCGCCAAGTATTTGATTGTGGTTGACCACTACCCGGGCCGTTTCAGGGCCGGGCTTGTGCATGCCGATGGACTCATACAGGGATTGAATTAAAGCATTTTTGGACATACTCACCTGCCAAATATGGGGTTTATACGATCTCCCGGCCATTGTGATGGTCACAGGGAATACATTTGTTTTCGAAATAGCCGCCGATTTTTTGTACTGAACCCTTGTCAATGAGCTTGCCGCAGCAAAACAAAAAGGCGTGTTCGGTATTGTGAAGGACAGTTAAGCTATGGGTAATCAGAATAACCGTGGCCCCTTGGGCCTTAAGGTCTTTGATGGCATGAAAAATTTTCTGTAGAGCTTCGACATCGATTCCGGAATCCGGCTCGTCCATGAGGACTATCCGAGGTTCCATGGCCAGCATGGAAGCGAGTTCAATTCTTTTGCGCTCCCCGCCGCTGAGCGTACGGTCCACCGCGCGGTTCAGGTAATTGCGCGGTTCCAGGCCTACGCGATGGAGCGTCTCTTGTACGGTCTCAATGGTTTTATTTTTCGCCCCAGCCATGATGAAATCCTGCACTCGCAAGCCCTCGTAGCGGGCCGGTTCCTGCCATCCAAGAGTGATGCCTCGCCGGGCTCGCTCGTCCACGGGTTTATCCTTAATGGACTCCCCATTCAGCAGGATGTCACCGTCGTAGTTGTTGTAACCGGGCAGGCCCATGATGGCTTGGGCGAGCGTGGATTTGCCTGCTCCATTGGGTCCGATAAGCGCATGAACATGGCCGGGCCAGAAATCGAGGCTTACATTGTTCAAAATTGTTTTTCGCCCCAGCTTCAAAGTCAGGTTTCGTGTTTCCAGATGTCCGTTTTTGTCCATATCTTGTTTCTCCCGGCAGCGGTTTAGTTCTTAGGAGATTGTAGGGAGCCGAACGATTATTTGTGAGTTATTCTCATAGTTCCTCGCACGTTACGGGAAATCAGTTTGACAAAGCTACCGGCAAAAAGGGCGAACGTCCAGAGTCCGGAATTTAAGGAAGGTCATAAGATTAGCACAGCTGATTATTTAGCAAGGGTAAACGGGATTTCTTGGCTTGCAAACTTTATTACGGAGACAGCGGTGGACTGCGGATTTTCGTCTTCAATTGGTTGACGGCTGTCCAATCCCTGAACGATAGAGGTCAGTAGGAAAATGGAGATCAGCATATAAATGGCTGTGCTGACGGCGTCGTTGAAGGTGGTGATCAGTGGCCCTGTGGCGATGGCTGGATCGATCCCAATGCGATGGAACAAAAAGGGCAGGAGCATTCCTAGGGTAGTAGAGACAAGAATAGCCAAGGCCATTGAAAGCCCGACTGCCAAGCCAATGTGCAGGAAAGGAGCAGCCTGATCGGAGGCGGTGAGTACGTCAAAATACAAGATAACCATGGAGCCCAAGGAGGCAAGTATTCCGGAGCTTATTCCCAGCAGCAAGGTAATTCGGAACTCGCGGAACAACGCGGTTTGCAACCGGGCGCCAAAGGGCTCGCCAATGGCCAGTGAGCGAACCATGACGGTGGAGGTTTGTACGCCGGCGTTCCCCCCCATGGCGGCGATCGGTAGGATGAAGGGTATTACAATGGCTGACAAGAAACCCAGATGTGGTTTGAGCAGGAACATGATCATCGAAGCTACGAAGGTTCCCATCAAACAGGGAATCAGCCAGCGAGCCCGGACCGTGGCCGCGTGAATGATACTCGAAGTGGAGAACTCTTCGGCATCGGTCCCGCCCATGTGGAGGAGGTCTTCCTCGGCTTCTTCCTTGGCCACGTCCAGGATGTCGTCGTGCGTGATCACCCCGAGTAATTGATTCTGCTCATCCACAACCGGTAAAGCGGCAACGTCATATTTCTCGAATTGGCCTTTGACTATTTCCTGATCATCGTTGACGTTGACTGCATACGTCTCTCGCAACAGTAGGTTTTTCACTGGTGTGGTCGGCCGGGCGGTTACCAGCCGGATGGAAGGCAGTATTCCTTGCAAACAATTTTGGTTATCCACGCAGAATATATAAAAAATCTCCTGGGTTTCGTCCGGGGTGAGCTGGCGGATGGTTTCGATAGCGTCTGAGACGGTCGCGTTCTGGTTAAGGCTGACCAGCTCGGTACTCATGATTCCGCCAGCGGTGTTTTCCTCGTAGTAGCGGAGAGGCTCGACCTCGGCTTGTTGATCAGCGGGAAGCTGCTCAAAGATTTTCTCTGCTTCTTCCTTTTCCAGGTCTCCGAGGATGTCGGCGGCGTCATCCGAGGGCAGTTCCATGAGCACTTCGGTGACCTGCTGTTGACTCATGTCTTCCAGCACGTCTGAACGAACCGCCTCTTCCAAGGCCACCACGGTTTCCGCCATAATCCGCGGAGGAAGCAGGAAAAGCACCTGGGACCGCTCCTCCGGCTCCAGAAGTTCCAAGCAGTCGGCCACGTCTGACGAGTGTTGGTCGGCAAGGAAGGCGCGCAATTGCTCATCGTCGCCGACCTCTAAAAGCCGCCGGAGCTCTGCGAAAATCTCTTTACAAGTTGGAGCAAGCTCCCTCATGGTTGACCTCTTATCGGATCAAATTTTGTGACCCACTTGTTGCCATGCAGGTATTGATCGTACCCCGATTTCAGAAATAAGCAAAAGTCAGGTAGGTAAACTACACCCCAAAATTGATTTTGGGGAGCCCTCAAAACAGCTCGAAGACGCCTTTTGATATCAGCTTACCGGCTCATCTTCAAGTGTGAAACCGATTTTGACGGTGACTTGCCAGCGAGAAACTCGGCCCTCGACGATTTCTCCTCGGTTTTCCACCACCTTAAACCAGCACAGGTGCCGAAGAGTTGTGGCGGCCTTTTCCACTGCTTTACAAACGGCGTCGTCCGGAGATTCGGTAGAGGTGCCCGTCAATTCGATGGTTTTATAACAGGTATCGCTCATGGCCAACCTCCTTGGATATCAGGTTTGGCCCTTTTTGTTATTCAGCACCTTCTCCCGCCTTGGTCAATCGCCCGATGCCTGCCCGGTGGCTGGTGATGTAGATTTGAGCGGTTTCTCAGCAGCCATCTGTTGTAATAAGTCGCGTAGCTTCTGCAGTTGCCGGGCGGCCTGGTCAAATTTCTGCTCATTCTGCAGCCGAAGATATTCTTCAAAAGCCTGATTGGCCTGGCGGGCCAGTACTTGGAAGGTGTCTTTTTCAAGGGCTTTTCTTGCACCTTCAGGTTCAGCCCGTTTTGGGATTTCCCGGCGGTCGCCTTCAAATAGTCCGGCCAAGGCTTCTTCAAAAGTTTCCGCATAACTCATGGTATCCCCATGCATGACAACGACCAGCCTCAATTCCGGGTAAGCGGCGGTTTCTGCCTGCAGGTAGATGGGCTCCACATAAAAAAGTGTCTCTTCAATCGGGATGGCCAAAACATTACCCCGGATCACCTTTGAGCCACGCTGGTCCCAGAGCGTCAATTGGCCGGAAAGAAAACTGTCCTGGTCGATTTTGGTTTCCACCTGCTGTGGGCCGAGGATGCGTTTCCCCTTGGGGAACTGGTAGGCGAGGAATCGGCCATAATTTTCCCCGTCGCACATGCCGGCGATCCAGCCGATGAGCACCTGCCGATTCTTGGGGGTAAAGGGCAGAATCTGTACGAATTCGGCTTTTTCCCCTTCGGGTAATTGCCACATCACGTAATAGGGCTCGACCGGCTGAACCCGGTTGTAATGTTTTTCCGTGGCCCGTACCCAAAGGTCTTCCTGGTTATAAAACACCTCCGGGTCGTTCATGTGATACTTGGCATAGACCAACCCCTGGGCCAGCAGAAAGCCTTGGGGATAGCGCACGTGGGTCTGGAGCTTTTCCGGCATTTTTTCCTTGGGTTTGAACAAGCCGGGGAACATCTTCTGCCAGACCCGGATAATCGGATCCTCGGGTTCAAAGACGTAAAAGTCGACTGATCCGTTGAAGGCATCAACAACGGCCTTGACTGAATTGCGAACGTAATTCACTCCGTATAGATAGCCGGCCACGTCGTTTTGGTTGGTTTGCTGACGATTATTACGCACGTCGATGGGCTTTTCGCCAAAAAAGGTGTCACTATAAGGATAATAACGGGAAGTGGTGTAGGCATCGATGATCCAGTACAACCGACCGTTGGCCAGAACAATATATGGATCTTCGTCAAATTCAAGGAAGGGAGCGAGGTGAGCGACCCGTTCACGCACCTGGCGGTGAAACATCATGCGGCTTTCGTTTGTGGGATAAGTGGAAAACAACAGCCGGGTGCCATCGAACATCCATCCGAAGATAAACTTTCGCCAGAAGTTTTTTATTTGTACGCCGCCCCGGCCGGGGTATCGGATGTAAACGTTTTTATCGCCGCTGGGGTAATCAAATTCTTTTTCGCTGCTGTTGGCTACAACAGGCTGATAGGTCAATTCCCCGTAATAAATTTCTGGTCGCTCTACGTTCAAATCGGGATGGGTGACCTTGGGGGGAATGTCTTTGACCAGTAAGTTCGGCAGGCCCTGGGAGGTGAAATCCCGCACGGGAGCCAGGGTCAGCCCGTAGCCGTGGGTATATTTGAATCGCCGGTTGACGAAGGTTTGGCTTTGTTCAGGCAGATTGGATTGACTCATTTCCCGGGCGGAGACCATGACCTGCCGATAACGATCCCCGATGGTATAGCGATCGATGTCCACCTCGGGAAATTCGTAATACAGGCGAATTTCCTGGAACTGGTCGTAAACGGCATCAAGAGCCCGCCAATCCCAAAGACGGATCTCCGAGAGAATATGTCGGTTATTCTCCGCCATTTGGGGGGTGAATTTTTCAATGGCGGGGAATTGGCGTTCTTCCACTTGGTGAAGGCGAAACCCCTGCCTGGTAAATTCGATGTTGTTTTTGATATATGGTTTTTCAAAGGTGATTTCGTTTGGTTGGACGAACAACCATTGGAAGACGGAAGGCACGATACCGCCGAGAAATATCCAGCAGGCGGCGATCAACCCCCAGGTTCCCAGTGTGCCAACGAATTCGGGGATTTGCAGGCGTAGCCGGCTGCCCAGAAATCGGTGAAATTGCTTGCGGACGACGGGTAGTAAGGGTGCAAAGCCAAGGCCCAACGTCAATATGATCAGGATGATATAAGCCGGCAAACGGACGTGAACGTCCGTCCAACCCGGGCCCGAAACAACGCCTAAGTTGGAATAAAGTAGGTGGAAAATGGCCAAGAAGATGCGGAACGCGATGGTTGCCGCCAGCGCGGCGCTGGCCATGAACAGAGGATAGAAAATGGAGCGGCGTTCTTGCCAACTTTCTCTTACCCGGATTTCGCCGGTATCTTCCAAGCGAAAGGCGGACAGTATGGCTGCTGTCAGGCTTACCAGGGTAATCCAGAATAACAGCCAGAAAACCTGATCGTAAAAGGGCAAACTGAAAAGGTAAAAACTGGTATTCAGGCCAAAAATAGGGTCTTCGACTTTTGTGCTGACCGCGTGGAGGTAGAGGATGATGGCGCGCCAGTTTTTCAGGCCCCACAAGGCGCCACCGACAGCTCCAACGGCTTCAGGCCAAATTCTGGTGACCGGCTGAAACTTGGGAATCGTCATAGTTAATACATAAACACCCGCCGCCCCGAGAACGCCGCCCGCCAACAAAGCTCCTACCTGAATCCCCACCATGGTCCAGAACCGTCCCGTGTAGCCGAGGGTCTGGAACCAGAGTGCCTCCCCCCAGAAACGCAACAGGCTGAAGAAAAGGATGTCAGCTACGATAAGGGCGATGCCTGCCCGAAAGCGAAATTTCTCCTTTTCCATATAGCCCCTGTATGTCAGCCAACAGCCTAGGGCGAACCATAGTAACAACAACAAGTAATACATAATCCAAATGACTCCTCGGCGATTGCCTTGAAAGTTAATTGTCTTTGACTGGCGGCAAATGTTTGCCTCTATTGTGCATAAATCGGGCCATCCTGCAGCCGATGTTGACGGAATTTATGATATGAAGAGTTTCGTTTTATTTTCCTGATTGTTGTATTGCAGCTGACGGATCATTATACGTCTCTTTTCCGAAGTTTGTGGTGCCCCTTTACATGCCAAGGGATGTTAAAATTTTAGGATTCCAATGCGGCGGGGCAAATGGATTCTCTCCCTTCCGACTTGTTCAGTGCATAATCCATGCGGAGAGTATTGCCTACTCCTTCGCCGGGTATTTGCAAAAAGAGGAAGGACCGATTGTCTGCCGGCCGGTTTGACCGCTTTTTGCCTCCGACAATCAGCCCTTAATACGAGATAAGTTGGCCTTGTTTGCGCATAAGTAGTTGGCCTTTATGCATTTATGCGGCGTCATCTAATTATCAAGTCCACGGCACACCAAGTGTGAATAATGGAAATAATTAGATAGATCGCTTCCGATGGCGAAACTTTAGTAATCTCTTGACCATGTTGGTCAAGGAAGAAAAGGATGGCAAGACATGTTCGGCAAAAAAATCAATCTATTCAAGTTGGCCGGCTTTCAGGTCAGCATCGACCTCAGCTGGTTTATCATTGCTATATTGTTGGCTTGGACGCTGGGGGGCGTTTATTTCCCACAATCGTACGAAGGCCTCTCCTGGCAAACATATTGGATCATGGGGATTGCCGGGGCCTTGGGATTGTTTGCTTCTATCGTGCTGCATGAATTATCACATTCCTTGGTTGCCCGGCAAAACGGATTGGCGATCAAGGGAATCAGCCTGTTTATCTTTGGCGGCGTGGCGGAGATGGAAGAGGAGCCCGAAAAGCCGCCGGTGGAGTTTAAAATGGCCATCGCCGGTCCCGCCGCCAGTGTGCTCATTGCCGTGGTTTGTTTTGGTATTAATGCTATGGGAAAAGCAATCGGCTGGCCCATTTCAGTGACCGGCGTGTTCGCCTACCTGGGGTGGATTAATTCCATCCTCGTGGTTTTTAATTTGGTACCTGCCTTTCCATTGGACGGTGGACGCGTGTTTCGGTCCCTGCTTTGGTGGTGGAAAGATAATCTGCGATGGGCCACTCGGATCACTTCTTCTACCGGTTCAGGATTCGGCATATTTTTGATCGTATTAGGGGTGATGGAATTTGTGGCCGGCAGTTTTGTCGGAGGCATGTGGATGGTCTTGATCGGAATGTTCCTCCGCGGGGCGGCTCAGCAGTCCTATCGGCAGTTGATGGTTCGCGAGATGCTACACGGCCAACCTGTTTCACGCTTCATGGAGACCGAATCGAAGACCGTCTCTCCGAATACCACGGTTGATGACTTGGTGGAAAATTACGTTTATCGCTACCACTTCAAGATGTTTCCGGTCTTGGAGGATGGTAGATTGATCGGTTGTGTGTCCACCCGGCAAGTCAAGGAGCTTGGCCGGGATCAATGGCAACAAAGCACAGTGCGGGATTTAGTTCAATCATGTTCGGACGACACTACGGTTGGGCCGGAGGAAGACGCCATGTACGCCTTGGCAAAGATGAATAGAACCGGAAATTCCCGATTGATGGTGGCTGATGGGGGGCAATTATTGGGGATTATCGCTTTGAAAGATTTAATGAAGTATATCTCATTGAAATTGGAGATCGAGGAAAACATGAGGGACTGGTCGATTCCGGAATAACGAATCTCGGAGGATCATTTGTCCCGTTATAAGTGTCGTATTTTGAATGCAAACGAGTAGTGGAGAGGTGAAATTATTTGTTTTGGTTTAATGACATGGTTGAGAACATGAGCGACAAACGAGATACTCAAAAAATTTTACAAAATGATTATGTTCGCGAATTTTTGAGCGCGTTATCAACTTCGGCTACGGGGGAACCAACGGGCGAAACGATTCCGCCGGCCATGGGTCTGGTAGACGCTTTGTTGCGCGATGTTGTTCGTGAACGATCTACTGATATTCATTTGGATCCGCATGCTGACTCGATTCGTCTGCGTCTGCGTATTGACGGTATCGTTCATGATGCGGCGGTCATCTCGCATGAGCAGGGGTTACGTTTAATTAACCAATTCAAAGTGCTGGGCAATATAGATCCGGTGGTTTTGTTTACGCCGGAAGAGTCCCGCCAGACATACGTGCTGGATAATCATGAACTGGATTTGCGAATCGCCTCCGCTGCTTGTCTGAACGGTGAAAAAATGACGATTCGGGTCTTGGACCTTCATCGCGTGGAGCAGAATATTCAAAATCTCGGATTGGCGGAGGACATGTTGGAATCCATCCAATACTGGATGGATAACGTCGAAGGCATGTTTTTGGTAACCGGTCCGACGGGATGCGGAAAAACAACCACGCTGTATGCTTTATTGCACACAATGAAACTTTTAAATCGGAATATAGTTACCATCGAAGATCCGGCTGAATACGACATTGACGGTGTGACTCAACTTCAAGTTGACCGGGAACATGAATTTGGGTTTGCCGAGGGAATCAAGGCCATGCTTCGATTGGATCCGGATTACCTGCTGGTCGGTGAAATCCGTGATTCCGAATCAGCCCGGTCCGCCTTGGATGTCGCAGCGAGCGGACGGGTATTACTGACAACTTTGCATAGTCGTGACGCCGTCGGGGCTGTCACCAGTCTGCGAAACTGGGGACTGGAAGATTACGAAATTGCTACGACTCTTTCTTTCGTTGTTGCTCAACGATTGGTGCGTCGGTTATGTCCGAATTGTCGATATCAGGCACCGCCCACCGAGAAGCAGCGTAATTGGTTACAAGCGATGGAGCTGGGCGTGCCGGACCAGGTGTGGCATCCCGGGGGGTGTGAGCAATGTAAACATATTGGGTACAAGGGACGGACAGGTGTCTTTGAAGTCTGGCCGCTATACGATGAAGATTGGGACCAGCTTTTGTCGCACAAAAACGAAAAGGAAATCCGCAGTCGCTTGGCAGAGCGAGGGCATCGTTTTCTCGTGGCGGATGGTGCGGCCAAGGCGGCGGAAGGAACCACCAGCATCGAGGAATTGCGTTGGATGAGCGGTGCGATTCGCCTTGGCGAAAAATTTCCGAAGAAAAATGGGGTTTCGGCCGTTCCGTGATTACATTTTTTGTATGATTTGCTTGAAAGCAAATTTTACGTGCAGGAAAAACGGTTTAAAGAGTTTAATCCAAGGAACTTGCCCTTGGAATCGAGAGAACGATAAGCTTCGGTAATAGTAAGTTTAGGCATTAAGAATCCTGTCCAGCAAAGCATCTGTAGCCATCTCTCCCCGTTTTCGCCAGAGATTCCATTCCGTTTCCAGTAAGCGTATTGTTTTATTCCAGGGATTTTCTTCTTCATGCCGAGCTTGATTTCGTTTGGCGGCTACACTGGGATAAATATTAAGAACTCTGTCGGCACATTCCGTAGCGGAAAAGTGCTCCGCCCTATGTCGTGCTTTTTGACAAAGCTGCTGATATTCCTCCGGCGTTCGATTGGCTATCCAATGCAGCGCTTGGCAAAAAGCGGTTTCATTATGGGTAGAAAGCAGGCGACCGTTGACTTTATCTTCTACGATCTCCCGAACGCCGGGTGCATCCAGTGCAATGACCGGCAGGTGGGCGGCCATGGACTCGGCCACGACCATGCCTTGGGTTTCGCTTAGCGAGGAAAAGACGAATACGTTCATAGCGTGATAGGCATTGATTAGCTGCTCTTCTTTCAAAGCACTGGTTAATCGGAGTTGATTGGCCAATCCTTGCCGGTGGAAGATGGAAGCAATTTTTTCTTTGGTATGCCCTTCGCCGACCACCAAAAACAAGGCTCTCGGATCATTTTGGACATATTGTGCCACGGCATTGGCCAAAAATTCGAGATTCTTTTCCTTGGATAACCGGCCGACGTGTCCGATGACGAATTGGTCGTTGCGAACTGACCACCGATGCCTACCTTGAGCGCTGTCTCCCCGGTCGAATCGATTCAGATCAATACCTGTAGGTATGCGCTCGATCCTGGTTTCCACACCGCGCTGGCGAAGGATTTGGGCTACGCTTTCGCTTGGAGCTATAACACAATCACAAAGATTCGCGTAAGTAGTGGCCATATCCTTGGCAAATTGCTTCATCCAGTTTGAGTCGCCGGGCACGTAATGAGTATATTGCTCATACATGGTGTGATGGGTGAACACTAAGGGCAGGTTTCGCAAAGTAGCCACCCGCATGGCGGTATCCCCTAGCAGGAAGGGGTGATGCGAATGAACAATGTCCGGCTGAAATTCTTCCAAGCGTCTGGACAGCAGGCCGGGAATCGGCAGGCGAACCGAGAACCCGCTTTCATTGAAATTTTTGATAGCCGGCACGCGTACTACGTTCGGATCATCGTTTTCCATATTATTAAATTCTGGAGCGACCACCAGAACACGGTGTCCCCGTCGGCGGAACTCTTTGCTGAAACGATCCACTGAGCGGGCGACGCCGCCGACGTGAGGAAGATACGCATTGGTTATCATTAAGATATTCACTGCTCGCTACCTTTTCCAAGTACATAATCGCGCGGTATTCCGCCATAACCCTCTTCAGTAGACAGCCGAATGCCCCGGCTACCGGGCGGCTGAACGGTGATTTCCGGTGGTTGAGCCCGCCATTCGCCTTGCTAGCGGACTCGCAAGAGGTCATTGTTTGTTTCGGCCTCTATATAGATCTTGACAAGGGGTGTCGGGGTGGGCCTGAATTTCATGGTTTCACCGCTTGCAGCCACTGTGCGGCTATACCCTAGGCAAGGATGAGTTTCGATTTTTCCTCCCGAATAAAACAATTACGAAACATCAAGACCTATTCCGCCGCCGTCCAGACCTGTCAGCCGTCACCCACACATCCACCACCGGTTCGAGAGTGGATGGCTTCGGGCCATTGCCCGGTGAACGAAGCCAGGTTTGCTATCCTATTGTTTGCATCATGGCAAAATAGGCGGGATCGCCGGCCCGCAACAATATTTGGGCTATGTACAACGTCGGGTACGGATTGATGCCTGAGTGTATCATGTCTTGGAAAAAACCGCCATGGACAAAGCAATGTTATCGTAAGAAATAAACCTTTTCCATCAGTTTTGGATTATCAGCCTTCCAGGGGTGCAATGGATAGCCGCTTGCTGCAGGACCGATTGCGATTGGGTCCGTGCGGGATTGATTTTAAAATCAGCTTTCGTTTCTGCTGTCCATCGCTATGCCATCGATTTTCTGCCCGCAATCCGGGCAGCAACCATTGCGGATTCGATTTTTATGCAGGGTAAAGCCAAAACGTTTGATGAGTGTTGCTCCGCAACCGGGACAAATCGTATCTTCTCCGCCCTCGCCCGGGCAGTTTCCAGTGTAAATGTATCGCAGGCCTGTTTCCTTGCCGATCCTCTGAGCTAGTTGCAAAGTGGCGATAGGTGTAGGCGGGCGATCCATCAGCCGGTGAGCAGGGAAAAAACGTGAAATATGCCACGGTATGTCAACACCAACGGAAGCGATGAACTCCGCGATTTGTCGAAGTTCGGTGGGCGAATCATTCACGCCCGGAATTACTAAAGTGGTTACTTCCACCCATATGCCCAGGTCGTGGTAAGTACGAATAGCATCAAGAATGGGTTGAAGCTTGACCTTGCTCATCCGCTGGTAGGACTCATTTTTGAAAAATTTCAGATCAATATTGGCAGCGTCGAGCACCTCACTCAATTGATGTATGGGTTCCTGATGGATATATCCCCCGGTAACGAAAATGTTTTTCAGACCCGCCTCCCCGGCCAGCTTGGCGGTATCGTAAGCTAGCTCGTAGAAGATGGTGGGTTCCGTGTAAGTGTAGGCGATAGAAGATGCGCCTGCTGACAGGGCTGATTTAACCAGGCTTTCTGGTGTAACTTCAGCTCCTGGTATGTTCTCCGCCAGTTCTTCCATGATCGGACAAACTATATCCGTGGAAGTATCTTCTTTACCCCAATTCACCTTGGCCGGCAGATTTTGATTAGGCCATTGTGAGATCTGCCAGTTTTGGCAAAATTCGCAACGCAGATTGCAGCCCACTGTACCAATGGAAAATGATTCAGATCCGGGCTGAAAATGGAAAAGCGGCTTTTTCTCAATGGGATCTATGTGGCGGGCGACAACCTTGTTATAAACCAGCGTGTAGAGTTTGCCCCGCCGGTTGATTCGCACTCCACATACCCCGTGGCCCCCGTCGTCAATCTTGCAATCATGTGGACAAAGTTGGCAATGGACCTTCCTATTCTCCAACGATTCCCAGAATCGTGCCTCGGTTATCTTTGGCACTTTATAACTCCTTTAGTCCGCAGCAAATAACGGTTTTGAAATGTTTATCAAAGTTGTTGGCTTTTTCTTTGTCTTATTGATCGGTCCTATCATGCTTGTTTTATAGACCATATTCCCTAGTAATCATAGCTGTATTCTGTTCTTTATCTTAAACCGTCATCGGAAAGTACTCATCAAGCACTTCATTCATAATTTGTAACTCGTCATCGTTAAGAGCGACATCGGCTGCGGCGGCGTTTTCCTGTGCATGCCGCGGATCACGAGCTCCGCACAATACGTGAGTCAGCCCGGATTGATGAAAGGTCCAGGCGATCACCAGCTGGGCCAAAGTTATACCGTGGTGTTCCGCTATCGCTTTGAATTTCTCCAACATTTCGGTAATACGCTTGCGGTTTTCCACGGTAAAGCGGGGATCCCGCCGACGCATGTCACCTTCAGGGAACTCGATATCCATAGTAATTTGGCCGGTCAACAATCCCTTAGACAGCGGAGAGTAAGCCAAAAACGCGATATTGCGTTCCAGGCAATAGGGTAGTTGCTCCGCTTTCATTCCACGATCCAACATAGAATACTTTTCCTGATCCGCATCGAGTTGGCCGACTTTTATGTATTCCTCCATATGCTGATTGTTGGCGTTGCTTACACCGATTGCGCGAATCTTGCCTTCTTTTTTCAGATTCAAAAGGGTGTTCATCGTATCTTCAATAGGTGTTTTGGGATCCTGCCAATGGGTCTGGTGCAGGTCGATGTAGTCTGTACCCAGTCGGGCCAAGCTCCCCTCCACCTCCCGGCGAATGGATTCGGGACCAAGATATTGCATGATGGGTATGTGGCCGTTGGGATCGAGCCCTTTAGCCGTGGAATTGAATTTATGTTCGCCTTTCTCGCTACCGCAAATCAGCCCGCACTTGGTTGCCAGAATCACTTTTTCCCGCCGGCCGGCAATAGCTTTGCCGACGATTTCTTCAGAAACCCCGAATCCATAAATTGGTGCCGTATCGATCAGGTCGATGCCTGCGTCGATGGCTGCCTGAATGGAAGCAACGGATTCTGCCTCCTCGGAACCCCCCCACATCCAGCCGCCAATACCCCATGTTCCCAGCCCGACAACAGAAGCCTTGATCCCCGATTGCCCCAATGCTCGTTTTCGCATAATTACCTCGCTATAAAAAATAAATTACGTGCCGGCAAATTAACGATCTTTATATGTGTTATTTTAAGATTATTAAACTTGTTTGGCTTTGAAATATTATTCCATTTTGCGTGTCATTTCACCAAGCTAATTTAACGGGTTCAAGTTTTCAACAAAAGGTTTGAATCTTTTTCTGCCGAGGTTGATGCGAGCCTGTTTTATCAAAGAAAGTTGAATAATATACCTGTATCATGCGCCTGCCTGAGCGATTTGGGGAGTGGATAATAGCTTGGGATTTCCGGAACCCACAAACTCGGTTAATCTGTACCTGCCACCAAACCAAATTTGGCCAAATCTTCCTTCTTTAGCCTCTCTCTTAAATCACCCAATCAACCTGCTAAAAAAAGGGTATTGTTTACAGCCAAATTTCATTGTGATTGTTATCCAGGTCGGGGCTTAGCGGGAAAGGTTCTGTAGGAGAAGAATCATGGGAAACTATGGCAAACACAAATAATAAAAAAAAGAAAGCACTCGGAGCTTTCATAAACTCCTGGAGTGCTTTCCGGAGGGGGAAAAGAGGGTTTCCATTACATTATAGTCCTGCATGAGCAGGCCGTTAGCAAAATTGGCGAAAAACTTTCAATACCAAAACGAAGGCTTTTCTTGGAAACATAATCTTTGCTTTCCTTTGATTAGCAAAGGTTTCGCTTGATATCGACTGTGCCAAAAATCGCTATTTAAATTTATGCTGATTTGATCTTCCTATTTCACGCCGTCGTCCGGATACTTGTGCTTACGGTCTAATTTGGATACCTGCGAACCGTTGTATCCAATCACCCCACACCCTTGTCAGGCAGGGGTAGGTAATCTCACTCGACTCCAAAGAGGCCCGTTGATCTCAAAAATAAAAACCTCCGAAAGTCTTTCCAGGCTTTCGGAGGAGAAAATGTCGCTTGAGCCCTTCCAAACCGTTAGAGTGTGCGGGATGAAAGGAGTGAGAGACAAAATATAAAATCCACTATTACTGTAGAATGGGATCCTCTTTCAACGTATCCCGTATCTTTTTTAGAGCACTGGATTGGAGCTGTCGAACCCGCTCTTTGCTGACTCCGTAATCGTCTCCGATCTCCTTCAGAGTGCGCCGCCGATGGCGTTGATCGAGAGGGAATCGTTGCATCAGAATTTTATACTCACAGTCAGTTAACTCACCTAGATTTTTGTCCAATGCCCGGTGCAAACGTTCGCTGTAAAGCTCCGTTTGAAAATCGGGCACATTTTGAGGCCTATCCAGGGATAAGTCGTGTTGAACGGGGAACCGTTCCCGATACCGGGTTTCCCGTTGTGATTTCCGCATCATAGAGCGGATAATGGCGTTGCAGGCGTAGGTGCTGAAACGATAACCTTTCCATGGATTGAACCTTTCTACTGCCCGGCTCAATCCATACATGCCTTCGCTTAACAATTCATCCTCGTCCACCTGGCTGCTACCTACCTTGGAAATCATTGAATAAACGAGGCCTATATTTTTCTCCACAATGTAATCCCGAAGGTCCTGCCAACGCTCCGCCCATTCCCGGCGCTCTCTTTTTGAAACAGAGGTTCCGCGGGTTTTGCGAGCAGCATGGTAGCCACAGGTATGAAGGGCGGTAAACAATGCTTCTTCATCCGGCTTACGGTCCAAACCATCTCCGCTATTAATCCATTGGACCAATCTTTTGGCCTGCTGGGCGGCGGTCTGGGTGCGAATCCGTCGATCTGGGGCATACCAAATTTCCCGTGGATTAAGCCGTTGATGCTTCGTATTGTTAGTTGGTGTTATCATCATAACGCTTGTAGTACGTCTAAATTGTTGTAATGTTCACTACGAAAAAGGTTGCCTTTTCCATAAGCAACACTCCGGGTTTCGTAATACAGGTTAGTAAACTTAAACCTATTCCTTTTTTAGAACATGCATAAGCTGTGCCAAATCAAAGCCTAAAAGAAGGAGCTATGGTCCCTCCAATGCAAGGATAATTCATTCGGCAAAGAAGCCGATCGACTGAAATGCCAAACTGACGCTCCAAGTCAGGCAAGATCGGCCATATTGGCTGAAAACTGTTTTGAATTGGCATTGATGTGGTAATGTTAAAAGTCTCGCTTTGTTCGTAATTCAGGCGATGAGGGAGTGATAGAGGTGTTCAATATTTTCACTACGGCAAAGCTGGGTGCCGGGCTTTATGGTAACAGCAGCACAAGTAACCCTCTCCATTTCGTACAATATTTAGTAAGACCACTTAAAATGAGAGAGACGGACGCCGATCTGCGAATTATCGGCGTCCGTCGGACAGACTTGAAGAGGGCACTGTCAGAAATTGGAGAGATTATTATCCTGCTCTTCTAAATTGAGGAATGATTCTTTGGAAGAGCCTGGTTTGGATTGCGTATTTTTGTTCTGGTTGTTTGAGGATTGCTGATCTTCGTTATATTGCTTGTTTTTTAAATGCGCTACGTGGATTTTTCGCCTTGTCTGTTGCGGATTGGATGAGACGGTGGAAAGTTGGTTGCCCAACTGGTTTTTGGCGCTTTGCCCGCCGACCAGTACAACTAGATCATTGACCAAACCTTTGACGGCTTGGGCTTGAGCGGCCAGTTCCTCTGATGCGGAAGCCGATTCTTCCGCCCCTGAAGCATTTTGCTGGGTGACTTTATCCATTTGGGCGACAGCGGTATTAATCTGTTCCACGCCTTGGGCCTGTTCATTGCTGGCTTGAGTAATCTGGTCAATGAGCCCCTTCATTTGTCCAGCGGATTCACCGACCTTGTTAAAGCTGTCTGCCGTTTGGCGGTTCAATTCGACTCCGCGAGATACACGTTGTCCAGTTTGGGCAATTAAATCACCGGTTTCCTTGGCGGCCGAGCCGGCCCGCTGGGCCAGGTTACGCACCTCGTCAGCTACCACAGCGAAGCCTTTACCGTGTTCGCCTGCCCGGGCGGCCTCTACCGCCGCGTTAAGGGCCAACAGATTTGTCTGGAAGGCGATCTCTTCAATCACTTTAATAATCTTGCTGATCTGTTCGCTGGCTTCAGAGATCTGGTCCATGGCATCCGATGCCTCACTCATCGCCGCATTGCATTCTTCAACCAGTTGTCGCGATTCTTCCATCTGGGAGTTTGCTTTCTTGGCGTTATCCGCGTTGTTCCGCGTCATCGAGGCCATCTCTTCCAATGCGCTTGATGATTCCTCTAGCGAGGATGCCTGTTCGCTGGCCCCTTCCGCAAGCTGCTGCGAGGCGCTGGACACTTGGCTGGCGGCATCGTTGACCTGGTCAGCCCCTTCGTTCAAGCCGCTGATGATCCGGTTGATGGGTTTGGTGATACTGCGGGTGATGAAAAAGGCCATTAAGCTGCCGATGATCACGGCTCCAATGGCCATGGCGACGAGCAACTGATTGGTGGTGGCCGTCGCTTCGTTCATCTCTTCTTCCAAGGAACCTTGCAGCTTGTTCATGGTCAGAAGAATATCAGAGGCTGCCTCTTGCATGTCCGCTACCGCCGAGTTTTGGGCGAGTATCCCTTTATGAAATTGTTGTCCGCTTTGCTCGTATTCCTGGACATATCCCTGTAATTTTTTGGCGACCTTTTCGAGTTGGGCCTCGCCTTGTACCATTTGAGACCACTCGCTGAGATCATTTTTCAGTTTATGGAGTTGCTCTTGGAAACTAAGCCATTGTTCATTCTTATTCGTTGCAATCAGGTAGACGGCACAAACCCGTAAGGTCAGGAACGGCTGCACGAATTTTTTATCCAGGGCATTCCCGATGTTATACCATCTGGTGATCTCTGCCTTGTCGTTACTTTCCTTGGCTGTTGCCAGGGCCGGATTAATCACTTCAGCGATGACCTTTTCCACTTGATCAGTGATTTCCCATCCGATTTCACCCCAAGCCTTTTGCGCTTCATCCTTGGTTTTGCGGGCCTTAATCTGTCCCTGGAAAGCGGTTTCATATTCGGCTGCGATCCGTAAAAGTTCCTTCGACATGCCTTTTTGGGCTTTATTCAAGTCCGGAGAGGACTCCAGTTTTTCAAAATCCACGATAAGCTCTTGATATGCTTCCTTGAATTTTTCCGCAGCGTTTTTGGATTCGCCTTCTTTCGTGTCAAATCCTCGGATAGCAAATTCTCTCCGCTGGGCAGCGCAGACATTCAGCTTTTCCAGGCATTGGTTACCAGCCTGATCCAGCTTGACATTGGTCGTGACTCGACCCAGACCCGACCATCCAACAATGCCCAAGATGGCGGATATAAACACGCAGATGCCAAACCCCAGACCCATTTTCGTGCCCAGCTTCATGTTCTTGAACATACAGAACTCCTTGGTGAAAGGCGATATGTTTTCAACCCCTTAAGACCCCACAAAAAAAGATTGGAAAGTCGGATTCCCGCAGCTATGGGAGATTTCGACTCAGGGGCAGGGCGACATGATTATGTAAATTATTGAATGTGGAGCCGATTTGTATGTCTCGAAATCGAGCGCCATAGTGGTATGAAAAAAATTAAAGCGAGGGTGCCGAGGCTGTATCCTAAGGCGGTTTTTCAAGCCTCCGCCAAGCCCTCTCGGATGGCAAACAAGGTCAATTCCACCCGGTCGTGAATATTCAGCTTGTTCATCAGTCGGGCGCAATGGGCATCCACCGTACTCAGGCTGACGTGCATAGCGGTGGCGATTTTCTTCTTGGGCAGTCCCTTGGCGATGTACCGAAGTACTTCCAATTCTCGGGGCGTGAGAGTGGAAAGCCGGGTTTGTTTTTCGTGGGCAAGATGCACACCTTTGCCGTCCACCACGAGACGCGACTGTACCTCCGACGAATAGTAGGTTGCCCCTGCCATAACCTGGCGAATGGCTTCTATCACTTTTTCCGGCGGCTCACTTTTGGTGATATAACCGGATGCTTCCAAGGCCAGTGCCTGCTCAATATAACAGTCGCTGAAAAATGCACTAAGGAAAATAACTCGCGTTGGTGCAAAATGGGTGCGAATAGTTCGGGCCGCCTCGAAACTGATCGTTCCGGGCATGTCTATGTCAAGCAAAACCACATCAGGGTGATGTTCCTTGACCAGGTCAAGGGCGGCATCTGCGTCGGACGCGTCGGCTACCACCATAAAATCCGACTCGGTCTCCAGACGTCCCCGAAGCGTCTTTCGAACCAGAGAATGATCGTCCACGATTATTATCGATATCTCTTCGCTCACAGTTCTGTCTCCGTATGTTTATAGGAGCGGATGATTTTGCTCACCATGGCATTAAATTCAGTGATCTGAAAAGGCTTACGAAGAAAATGCACGTTAGCATTCCTCGATCCTTCAAATTCCGTATCGACGCTGCCGCTTATCAGAATCACGGGTATTTTTCCATCCCTCTTCCGAATTTCCCGTAAGCACTCTTGTCCGCTTCGTTGCGGAAGATCAAGATCGAGAATTACCAAGTGAATTTTATCATAATTATTTTGATAAGTATCCAGCAAGGTCTTGCCATCCGCAGTCTGGAACACGCGATAACCCGCGGACTGCAAACCCGCTACGAGCATTTCTCGGATAAATTGATGGTCTTCCGCCAGAAGGATCGTTTCCCCTAGGCCGACCGGCACAGCCTCAGGCAACGTCCCTGTGTTTTCTTCTTTTTGAGTCATTTCCAAGCGGGGTAATATTACTGTAAAACTGGTGCCATGATCGGGCTGTGATTGTACATCAATATGTCCATCATGTCCTTTAACGATGCTGTGAATAATAGACAACCCTAAACCGGTCCCTTTACCCCAAGTCTTAGTGGTGAAGAAAGGCTCGAAGATACGTTCCATATCCTTTGGCGAAATTCCCATCCCCGTGTCGCGGACTTCCAGTCGGACGAAGCTCCGGCCCGTATCGAGTACCTCTTCCGAAATGTCCTCCGGCAACTGCTTCAGACGTGAAAGACTAATCTCCAGATCCCCCCCTTCAGGCATGGCGTCGCGGGCATTAATAGCCAGATTGATCAGTACCTGTTGTAATTGAACATTGTCGGCATTTACCCATAGTGGTTCTGCATGATCTTTGTGGTAACTTACGTCGATTGTGGACGGAATAATCCGCCGCAACATCCGTATGCATTCGTCCACAGTTTGGTTTAAATTCACTGGCTTTTTTTCAACAGGAATTTTCCGACTGAAAGTCAAAAGAGACCGGGTAACACCGGCGGCCTGGTCTGCCGCTTGCTTGATGGTGTCCACCAGTTCGCAGGCTTCTCTCTCTGCCGGAATCGCCTCGCGCAGCAACTCGATATTACCCATTACAACCGTTAAGAGGTTGTTAAAATCGTGGGCCACGCCGCCGGCCAATTGCCCAACCGCCTCCAGTTTTTGGGCGTGGTGTAATTGCTCTTCAAGCTTGTGTTTCTCCTCGTTGGCTTTCAGGCGTTCGGTGACGTCATGTCCGATGGCTAAAACGCCGGTGAATTCGTCATTCGGGCTCCTCAAGACGGTTGAATACCATTCGACGTATGCCTCGTCTCCGTGATGCGAAACGATCGGATTTATATAGCCGCCTACGTCTCGGCCTTGCGCTGCCTGTGTAAACGCTTCCCGTGCGCCTGCACGTGCCCATTCCGGTACGCAAAGTTGAAACCAATCTTGGTTTTGTAACTCCTCGTTACTGTAACCGGTGTGTTCGGCAGTAAACCTGTTAGAGGTAATTATTTTCCCATGGCTGTCTAATAATAAAACAAAGGAAGGGGCGGTATCGATCAGGTTGCGAGTAAAATCTCGTTCTTTGCGGAGAGAATCTTCTGTTATTCTACGGGCTGATTCCGTTTTGGAACTTTGCCAGATACCATAAAACGACAACGCAACGATACAGCTCAAAATACCAACGGATATTAAAGTCAGCTTGTGGGTCAAGGCAGCAATCTCTTCCTGAGCGTCCTTGATGTAGATACCTGTTCCCACTACCCAGCCCCAGGGTTTAAAGAGCTTGACATAAGAAAGTTTGGGAACTTTGAGTGACGGATCGTCTTTCCATTGCCACATGTACTGCACAAAGCCGGCCTCTTTTTCCCGGGCCACATCCACAAATTTCTGAAAAACGTGTATGCCCTGCGAATCGGTATAGCCGGATAGATCTTTGCCTTCGAATTGCCTGGTGTAGGGGTGCATGATCATGCGTCCCTCCAGGTCGTTGATCCAGAAGTAATCTTTCATCTCCGGTCCATAACGCAGGCTCCGCAACAGTCCGATCGCTTCCTTTTGGGCCTGATCCCTACTTAGTTCCCCCTTCTGTTCTTGGCGATAGGTCACCAAGAGCGTACTCCAAGCTGACTGGGTAAGCTCCCGTATGGTCTCCTTTTTGCCCGCCATGATATTCCGTTCGAAGGCGGGTAATACGATTAGGAACAGTGTTACTGAAAACAAGGCCAGGCTGGCCAAGGAGGGCAGGATGATCCGAAAAGACGTACTTTTCCAAAAATTCGCTGTTTTGTACATCATTTAACACGGTATTTGAAAACAGGTGGCTTTTCTTCAATTCGATAATTTACCCGATTATACCACCTTAATGTAAAATAAAGTATAAGTCACTCGGATTCAGTCTTCTCACTACCTCTCGCTAATAGGATTGCGTCAGGAAAAACTGGGTGGGCCTTGCGAGCGGTATTGAGGCAGTTTTTGTTTAAAAAACTCCTAAGACGCCGTCGAATTGTGCCTTTTGAAAACCAAACAATATCCTAACTATTTTGCATGTCGTGGCCAATTGGAACAGTTGTTAACGAATGTGAATGAAGATGCGGCAATGGTTTTTTTCTACCTAGCAGACATTTGGCAAGCTACCTGCAGGAGTCAACGCTCTTTAAACTTGCTCTTTTGATCACATGCAACAGCGTATAATAATAGTTGTCAGGGCATGCACTGGTAGGAGAGCTCGGAATGTTTGTACGCTGTACTCGATCTCGGCCCCTTGGAAAACGGTCGATCCGAAATACAGGCGCGATTATGTCGCTCATGCTGATTGGCATCTTCGGATGTCCCGAGATCCAACCTCCGGATCCTGCGGTTCGCTACATC
This sequence comes from uncultured Planctomycetales bacterium, assembly GCA_964569525.1. Taxonomy (GTDB): domain Bacteria; phylum Planctomycetota; class Phycisphaerae; order UBA1845; family PWPN01; genus JAAYCU01. The sequence goes on along the minus strand of CAZMVS010000443.1, from coordinate 3,173 downwards.
GCTTTCGGCGATTCGAGCACTGAAGGGCCTGCGGATCGTGACTATCCTGTGATCTTGCGCGAGTTGCTTGGCGAGCCGGCGGATTCCTTCGCCGTGGAGGGTGAGGATGGGGAAACCGCGGCGGAGGGTTTGGACCGCCTCCGATTGATTTTCTCCAGGGATCTCTATCCCAATGCCCACACGCTGTTGTACTGGGAAGGAGCGGCGGCGGTGATCGATTTCATCGAGGAGGTGGATGGCCTGTTGGTATTCTCCCCGTTGGCAGCGGGTTATCCCTATTCAAACGAACTGGATATAAGGCTGGACCGTGTGCAGGCGAATATCGAGGCAGCGGTTGCGGAAGCCCACAGTGCTGGCCTGAACGTTTACGTGGCGAGCTATTTCAAGGGTCGTGAGGTCACCCAGCCTTGCGAACCGTTGTTCCTGAACGTGATTCTGCCTGCTCAGGTCCGCAACGCCAACGATTATATCACTTTGTTGAACGCTCGCATCCGTGAAGCAGCCACAAACAGCGGCGCGACCTTGGTAGATCTTGCTGCCGCGAATGATGAGATCACCTTGGATACCGCCAACTTCTACGATTGTCGCCATCTCAGCGCCAAGGGAAATGCCATCGTGGCCCAGGTCTTTTTCGATACGCTCAGCCAGGCCGAGTGACGCAACTTACAACCGTTTAGCCTGAAATGCGTGAAGGAGCTGGCATAGTTTTGCCTGGGTCAGCTTGCCGGGAATCAACGCCATTCAGTCATATCCAGGGGCGTATACCGATCATGTGCCGTTATTGCGAATCGGTAAAGTGGGCAATCGCTTTGCCGTAGAGTGTGAGGTCAAGCCCCGGGCCGGCAAACAATGTGAGCAAGCCGTCCCGGCATTCCATGGGCGGATCAGTGATGTCTTCGACGAGCCAGCGGCGGCTGGCTTCGATGTCGGCAGGGGAGCGGATCTTGGTCGTGGCTTCTATTCTTCAGAGGCAGTATCGGGATCATTTGCACTTTTTGTAAGAGTTGCGTAATTTATAATTCTCAAATTTGCCACCGTAGCTCAGCTGGTCTAGAGCAGCGGTTTTGTAAACCGCAGGTCGTCGGTTCGAATCCGACCGGTGGCTTTTATTTCGAATCTCCACAGGTAGGTTAGGGATTTGAGTGTGGCCGTGACCCGGCCCTTTACAGTCGGATCCGAGTAGGGGCCAGGTACCGAGTTTCGGGCAAGAACATCAGATTCTCTGCCGCAACAAGTTACAAATATGGCTGAACAAGTCCACGACTCGGAGTACACCCACCGGTCGACCCTCCCGGGTTACGATCAGCGAAAAAAACCGGTGCCGCACAAATCGCACCGCCGCTTGGTCTATCGTCTCATTCTCATCGATGAACTCGTCTTTATGCAGGCTGCGGACAAGCTCGCTGACTTTAACATCTCGTGCGCAGGCGGCGAGGTGGGAGATATGACTCCAGGCGCCGAAGTCGTCGATCATCGAAAGCGAATCGACGCGGTTGACGCCCGCGGTCTCAAGACCCGCTAGCAGGTCCCATACCACAAGGCGGCCGATCACCCGATTATGCTCGTCAATGACCATGACCGCGAAATCGCGCGGCCGGCTCACCGGATGCTCGCTTTGGCCTCGGATAGCGCGCTCCAAGGCGTCCAATGCATCCTGTAGCGTGGCCGACGAAGGTAAGTTGGTGTATTCAGCAAGAGGCGTGGCGAAGTCCTTCGCTTTCAAATTTCGCATGGCACAGGCCTTTCACAATAAACCAGATCCGCCCCACCGGATCCATCACAAGCCACTCAACGTGAGACAAAAGAAGTGTCATTGTGACCAGAATCTACCTTTAAAACACACGTATGAGCAGTTGCCCCGCGATGGCCGCAGCCATACCGTAGAGCAGCATTGGTACCGCCGTCCGCTTGATGATGAAGCCTTCCCGCTGGCTGATGCCGAGGATCGAGCAGACTGCTACGATATTGTTAATGCAGACCATGTTGCCCATTGCCCCGCCGACTGACTGCAGGCTGAGCAGCACGGTCTTGTCCAGGGAAAGTTGCTCGGCGATTGAATACTGGATGCCGCCGAACGTCAGGTTCGAAATGGTGGCCGAACCGGAGAAGAACGAACCGAGTGCTCCCAGGTATGCGGCCATATTCTGCCAGTAGGCCCCCGAGGTGGCGGCCAAAAAATTGCCGATCTCCATCACCATTGATTTCTGTCCGCCGACCATCATCAGATTTACCAGCACCAAGGCTCCAAACAGGGCAATGCTCGGCTGGATCATGCGGCGGTAGGTGTCGCTGAACAGGCGACGTGCGTCCTGCCAGTGGACACGAAACAGCAGCAACGTCAACACAGTCACCACGACAAATGGGATGATTGCCGGCACGTATAGAGCTTGAAATACCCACTGGCGAGATGTCCCGTAAATCTGCTCGAGGATGAGAATGAATGCGGGGCTGATCTTGAACTCGGCCAGCGTACCCAATGGAAGGGTCAGGAATGGTGTGGAATCAGTCAGCAATCCCTTGAGGCCCAGTTGCGGCACTCGTGTCAGCACCAGGATAAGCACTGTGCCCCATAGCGGAAAGCTTGCCTTGGCCAGCAAGCGTGTGCCGATAGGTGTGGAGTCCGAACGAGGCGCAGAATGACCATCAGTATGGCTCAGTCCCACACCATGCCGGGCCAGCACGATCGCCAGAATCAGGCCAATCATGCCACCTGCCAGCGCGGGAAACTCGTAGCTGAAGTGGGCGACGATGACGTACGGTACGACGGCAGCGGTGATCGCAAGATATATATAGACAAGGTTGGCCCGAATCTCTCGCCAGTCGAGCACAAAAAGGAGCGCAATCAGTGGTATGAAGGCCGAGGCTACGGCGTGCGTGATAGCACTGTTACGGCTGATGGCCAAGAGCTGTTCCTCGGTTAGTGGTAATTGGCCGAGACCAAACCATGTTGGTGTGCCCACCGCCCCGAACGACACCGGCACCGAGTTCATAATCAGACACAGAATGGCGGCTCGTAGTGGATCGAACCCGATTCCTACGAGAATCGGCGCCGCCAAGGCCGCCGGCGTACCGAAGCCACTGGCTCCTTCGATGAGAAACGGGAACGCCCAGCCGATGATCATCAGCTGAGCCACGCGATTGTTGCTGACACCGTCGAGCCATGATCGAATTAC
>CAZMVS010000442.1:0-4753 GCA_964569525.1 uncultured Planctomycetales bacterium | reverse complement strand
ACGGCGGCCACCGAGATCTACACGAAGAAAAAGGGGATCACCTTGGGCAATTCCGTACAATATTGTGGGGAGCATTTGGCGCAGCCGGGCGTTTTGGGTCGACAGCAGCCCAACCGCGGGCAATGGGAAGATATTGAATTCGGCTGGTCGATCGCCAAGCAAATGGGTCAACTGGATATCGGGCAATCCATTGCGGTGAAAGAGCGGGAAGTGATCGCGGTGGAGGCCATTGAGGGGACTGATCGGATGATCGAACGGGCCGGGCAACTTTGTCCGCGTGGCGGGTGGAGTCTGATCAAGGTTGCCAAACCTGACCAGGATCCGCGTTTTGATGTGCCCACGGTAGGCCCGGATACAATTGAGAACATGCAGCGAAATGGGGCCAAGGCATTGGTGATCGAGGCTGGCCAAACCCTGGTCGTTAACCGCGAGGAACTCATTTGTAAGGCAGACCGGTGGGGTATTACCGTAGTTGCCCATGATAGTGATGCGCCACCGGTTATCGAAACTGCAGAGGAAGCCTGAGCCAAGGGAAAGAAAATGGCCAAACGTTTATCGCGAGGAGAAATAAAAACCGCGGAGAATATTTTCAGGGAATACCTGCATGATCGTGGACTGAAATATACTCCCGAGCGACGGATGGTATTGTATGAGGTGCTCAAGAGTGATCAGCATTTCGAGGCGGAGGAGCTGCTCATGCACCTGCGGCAGGGAGAAAAGCAAGTGGCCAAGGCCACGATATATCGGACCCTGCCGTTGCTGGTAAATTGCGGGATTTTAAGCCAAGTTCAGTTCGGAGAGAAACTGACGCGCTATGAAAATGCCTTCAGCCAAGAGGCACATGACCATATGATTTGTTTGCGTTGTCGGCGAATTATTGAATTTGATAACAAGGACGTCATTCGGCTACGGACGGTGTTAGCAGCGCGGTATAAATTCCACGCCCAATCACACCGTTTTCAAATCACCGGTCTCTGTGAGGAGTGCATGCAAGAGTGCCCGCCCGAGGAACGCCCTTTCATTCCGGAGACGGATCAACAATAACAAGTTCGATGACAAAAAGCACTGTAAAGGCGGGGTATATTATCGACAGTATGAAGCTTTGAAAAGGTATGTGCGAATCATCCCCTTCAAAACCACACCTGTTTTAGGAAATTTCTTCAGCATAAGGCGGCATAGGTCAAGAGGGTCAGGACGATGATCTTGACCTTGCGGGCGAAGAAATCGGCTATCACAAAATACATCGCTTCTCTCCCACTCAAAATTTTTGATTTTGAGGTCCCCTCTTATCAGCCTGGACGGCGCCATGAACAAACACCGCCTCAAACCGGTCGCTCACTGATACTGTTGATGCAACCGGCATACCCCGGCCTTGGAGAGGGTATGCCTCTTTTTCGGACCTTGCAAGTTGTTGTGCAAAAGAAACTTAGAGCTGGTTATAAAGCCTGTAAGGCTTGTGAAACTTTACCGGTTATATCGATTGATGATTTCAAAGAAATGCGTAGGTCATCCCAATTGGTTCGTCACGCGTAAGTTCACATATTGCAGGGCTTTAGAGAATGCTTCTCTCAATCGACACAGGTTCAGCTTTTGGGGAGGTTCTGTTGTGTTGATTTTTGATGAGGCCGGCGAGGAACGGGATCCAGTCCGCCTCGGCTGAAGGGGTGACAGCGGATAACCCGGCGGAAACCCAACCAGCTGCCGCGAAACAGGCCCCACTCGCGAATGGCCTGAATGCAATACTCGCTGCAGGTAGGGTGAAATTTACAACTGCCGACCAGCAGCGGGGCCAGCATCACTTGGTAGCCACGGATGAGCAGCTCGGCGGCCAGGATCGGCAGCCGACGAGCAACGCAGAGGATTGAACGTAGCTCAACCATACCTTCACTATATCACCCCATGGGGGAAGGTGCCAAGACAAGCGAAGCTCACTTCACGAGGCTCGATCACATATCAGTTAACAATAGGTGGTGTAAAAAACGAAGGGAGTATCAATCATTCGAAGAACCGAACAGGCGATGACGTAGGGTGGCAAAACTGGCGGCGATTCCTCCCCGAGAAGCGAACAAGTAGGACTTTTGGGTGTAAGCAGCGACGGCCTGGTCAAACAGGTTTTCTGAAATCAGCAAGGCGGTCGGCTGGTCAAGATCGATATGCCGGGCCAATCGCCACAAACGGAAGCGATCCAATAGGCCGAGTCCCAGTCCGGCCTGCATCCGCCAAAAAACAGCAAAAGGACGGGCCTTGCCGGGATTGGCACGGCGGCGTTGGATTCGATTGATCATGTAGATCAGGGCGAATATACAGGCCAGGGAAATCAACATGCAAAGGATGCGGATCACAATACTCAGTCCGCCGTTGGGATCCTCCCGGCTGAAGGATTCGCCCATTCCCCGCAGTCGTTCGGCACGAGAGGTATTCAACTGGGCCAAGATCAAACCGAGGATGGGGACACCTCCTGTTGCTGGTTAATGGTTTTTGGTTGTGGAGTATTCTCGTTTCTCTGGTCGAGCATGCGGCATGCCCTTTCACGAACTTCTGCGTCCTCTTCACGGGCAGGATCGGCCAAGGATATAACTTTTGTGGCCACACTGGCCAAGCCCATTCGCTCGATAAGCCACAAGGCACTGATTTTTTGGGCGCGGCTTTGGCAGGTTAACATCTTCAAAAGGGTTTCCGCCGCCTGACGAACACCCATTTTCAACAGGGCCTTGACGGCATTAGTGCGGACCCGATTGTCCTCCGAAGCCAATTTAGGAAGCAATTCATCCACCAATTCCAAGCTTGGTGCATTTTCCAGAGCTTCGATGGCGTTGGCCTGTACCCGTTTGTTTTCATCGCGCAAAGCGTTCTGAAGAATGTGCTGGCTGGTCGGACTGGGTATCCGGCCAAGGGCGCTCATAACGGCACTGCGGATTTCCGGTTGAGGATCGTGTCCCAGCCGATACAAGTCCTCCGCAAATTTATCAGCCAGGCCCAACACGCAGACCATTTGGATCACTTTAATTCTGCTGGAGGGATCAGCTTCGATCAATCGCCGCTTCAGCATGGCCGGTACGGAAGGATTCGTGGTCAACAACTTGCGTCCCTGCTCTTTCCGTTCCTGTTCACCCAGCAAGTCAAAAACGGACCAGTACCGCTCGAAGGTTATAGGCTCATCTTTAGTGGTCTTGCCCTGTTTTTGTTTCGGCGATGATTTTCGTAGGCGGGCGAGCAATTCAACCGGCGGATATTCCATCGGCCGACGGCGGGCCAATTCGAAGCATGCCATTCGGCTGAGTTGGTCGTCATCGTCATGGGCGATGAATTGCAAAAGGGAAGTGGCCTGCCGATCCTGCAAACGAGTCAGCGTCCAAGTAGCGGAGCGGCGGGTTGCAGGATTACCTCGCCGCTGCAATTCACGTAGCAGGTTAACCTTGAGCTCCTCCGGTAAGCCCAGAGAGAAAATCCAACGGACCAGTTGTGGCTGACAATCGTCAGGATTCTCCAGCAGGCAGCGTAGCTGTTCATCCAGGCATTGGATTTCCTTAACGGAGCTGAATCCGCGAATGACTTTTGGCTGGGCCAACCGCCAACTTTGGGCCAACCAATAGCGTAAGAATTCCACGTCGCTGTACTGGGAGATGGCCTGCACAATGTGGGAGCGAAATTCGCGATGGCGGATGGCCATGATGGCAAAAGGTACCAGGCGCGGGCCGAAGGAACGATTGAAGATACTGATCGCGGTGCGGGCGACCCGGCTGCCGGGGCTGGCAATAATCGACCAGAAGCGAGAACCTAGACCATCCACAAACCACAAGGCGGCTTCCACCACACGCGGCTGCAAATGAATATTGTAACAAGCCAATCCGGCTTCGATGGCGGAGACAACTTGGGCACGATCTTCGGCTCGAACATCCAAATCGCGCATCACCTCGTCCACCCCGATGGAACTGAATTGTTCCTGAAGCACATTCTCATCCATACCTAGAGGATCTTGTAGTAAATCTTCGGCCAAGGCATGCAGGGCCGCGGCGGCGGCATCGCGAACCCGTGACGAGGAATCCCGCAAACCGGGATCTAACAGGTATGAAGCCCGAAAGGCCCGGCCCTGGCGAATCACTTCCATCACATTAATCCGCACTTGTTCATCACGGGTTTGGAAAGCGGTGCGCAGCCCGCCATATAAACGATCCACCTCGGTGAGAACGAATTGCTGGTTGGAGTCATCAAGACAATGGAAGGCCTGCACCAAGCCGGTGAATCCCCTGGGGCGATTGCGCATAAGCAGGGTTTCGACAATGGCCCGGGCCGTCACCTGGTCCGCATGGTACAGAGCCAAGCATAAGGCATCGTCCGCCGAAGGATCCTGCTCCTCGGCGAGCAGACGAAATATAAGACGTTCTGGCGGCATAGAATAATTCTACTCCGGTAAGATGTATCGGTTGGATCAATGAGGGACAACAGAACTCAGCAGGACCGATAAATCGATTCACTTCGATAAAATCGAAATGTGTGGAAAAACAATACCCCCAAATTGATTTGATAAATGATTATCGGCCGTAAGGGCAAAGATTTGTGTTTTCAGTGAGTATCCATGGAACTTGTTTCCGCCACGGTCAAGCGGTACTTTTGCACCAATTTGCGGATGCGCGGTTGATGGGGATCGATTTCCAGGGAACGCTGCCAGTTTTCCACCGCCTGGCGGCGCAACTCGGTGTTCTGCGGATTATGCAGATACATCGCCATGCGAACCACACCCAGGCCGGCCTGG
>CAZMVS010000441.1:0-11766 GCA_964569525.1 uncultured Planctomycetales bacterium | reverse complement strand
TTCTCAATCTGGAAACGATAAATATCCCGCTTCAAGGCCAGGGCATCTTTGATCTTTTGCGGAAAGCGAATGACCGCTTCGCCGGGATACGTGGATACGCCCTGCTCGATACGGGCTCGAAGACAATCTTCCAAAGTCTTCAGTGTGTTCTTGTTAAGAGCGGAGGTATTTTCAGGGCGAGCATTATTTTGTGAAGTAGAGTCGTCATTGCGGCTCTTGCTTATCTCTGTGGGACAGGTGATTTCACATTGACTGCTGCCACGGAACACCCACCGGGAAAGGTTGACGCCCTTTTCCGAGAAAGCTTTCTGCAGATCTTCCAGACTAAGCGTACGGGATTCACCGGGCTTCGGGGCGATCAGGATGGACCATTCGCCGGCCTTTTTCGCCAATGGGCCTTCGAGCTGAGCAACGTCTTTCAGCCTCACCCGTGGAGCGGTCACCACCGCCTTGGGATAGAGCCGAATCACGTTTACCTCATTGCCGGCGTCCTTTTCGTCCGTCGCGGCAAAGACATGTTTATTGACGGGAAAAGCCAGCAGGACAAGGATCAATATGACCACTGCCTGGGATGCGTGTAAAGAGCATCCCCAGAAGCGATTCTTCTGCCGCTGTGCCATCGGGCGGTTCGAAATTATGTTGTGTGCCTCCTGCATCGACGACCTCCGCGTCGTTTTAATTCCTCAGGCCGCTTTACTCCTTAGCGGCCACCGCCATGCTTACCGTCTCAAATGCGTTATGACCTGCAGCGTCTCGTCGGCGCTTTTGATGGACTGTGAATTCAGCTCGAACCCGCGCTGAGTAAAGATCAGGTCCACCAATTCACGGACCGGCTCGACGTTACTGGCTTCCAACATGCCTTTACGAATCGCTCCCAATCCTTCTTCCAGAGGATTCCCTTCAATGGGGGTTCCGGAAGCATCAGTATCCAAGTACAGGTTTTTGCCTATGGATATCAGCCCTTCAGGATTAACAAAACGAGCCAATTGAATCTGTGCCGCCTGGGTCAGTTGATTGGAGCCGGGTTGGCGGTACATCACCTGGCCGTCCCGGCCTATTTCGATCGAATTAGCGTTGACGTCCTCGGGAATACTGATGGTCGGTTCCAACAGCGAGCCTTCACTGTTGGCCAATACCAGATCACCATTGGCGTTGCGGACAAAATTGCCCGCTCGCGTAAAGGCGGTGACTTCTTCGCCATTGTAAAAACTGCGGACCTGAAAAAAGCCTTCGCCTTCGATGGCCAAGTCCAGCGGCTTGTCCGTCTGGTCGAGGGTTCCCGTGGAAAAATCAAGCTGTGTGCCGGAGACCTGGGTTCCCAAACCGACCTGGATACCGTGCGGATTGGGCTCGTCGTTGGCGTCACGAACACCCGGCTCGCGGCGGATCTGGTAAATCAGGTCCTCGAAGTTGGTCCGCGACCGTTTGAAGCCCACCGTGCTGATGTTGGCCAGGTTGTTGGCCACCACGTTCAGCTTGGTGTCCAGGGCTTTCATACCCGTCGCGGCTGCATGCATTGCACTGATCGCCATAACCTTTACCCAATCCTCAAGCGTTTAATGGATGCGGGCGATATCGTTGACCGCCCTGCCTAATGTCGAATCCGCTAAGCCGATTAGCGTCGAATTCATCTGATACGCGCGGGTTACTTCCAGCATGGAGACCATGCTTTTCATGGAGTCCACGGTTGATTTTTCACTCATGCCCACCCGCAGGCTAGCGTTTGATTCCACGGGTTGAGCATCAATCGCCTGAAACACGTTTTGTCCGACCTTGCGAAGATGCTGCTTGTTTTCAAAATCCACGACGCGGAGCTGGCCGAATTCCTGCCGGCCGGCCCGCAACACACCGTCCGCTCCAAATTCCACCTGGCCCGTTAATTCCTTGGGAACCGTAATCGTGTTCCCTTGTTTATCAAGCACCGGATGATTACCAGCTACTGTTACCAAGCTGCCATCGGGATTAATGGTGAACTTTCCGTCACGGGTGTAGTGCTCTTGACCATCTTTCTGTACGGCGAAGAAACCGTCACCGACCAAGGCCAAGTCCAACGGCTGTCCCGTTTTCTCCAACGGTCCCTGCTCAAAAACCGTATGCGTCGGAGCCACCAGTGAACCGCCGGTAAGTTGATCCAACATTTGGTTGCTCATCCAGGGATCACCGCCCGGCTCCTGCGATGCAACTTGGCGTTCGGTCACCATGGTCACATCATGCTTGAACCCGGAAGTCTGCACGTTAGCCAAATTGTTGGCCAGTACGTCTTGGCGGTACTGGTTCAACTGAAGACCACCTGCAGATTGGTAAATCCCGTAAAGCATCGCTCCGTTTTCTCCCTGCCACCACTTGATCGAGCGGCGTTTGTTCTGCTCAACCGCGGTTCGGCTGATATGCCTGGCCGCCACTCAATCCTTGTAAGGAACAAATACCGTCGTTATACACATTGATGCCGCTGTCCTCGGCGGTCTGTTCCAACAAATGCAACGTCTCAGCCAAGGCGGCGGCGTGTAAAATTCGTGTGCCGACGGCGGTCCAATCCGTGGACGCGGTTCCGCAATCCGTTGCTCCGTGCATATCCTGCACACGCATCGACACACTCCTTGAAAGCAAACATGGACGGACCCGGCATACGCCTGCCGGTGACCGACCGGGGGTTCGGCACGTTTCATACGCAACCACCGTGCCAAAACGTTGCGGCACGAAAATTACAAGGTCTCAAAAAAACACAAAACCCCCATAAGAGCATTCAATATAATGACTTATGGAATTTGGAAATTCAGGAAAGAGGGGTTTTCATGCCAAAGGAGGTGCCGGCGTGACGTGCGCAACTCTTGCCTGCTGTCGGCAAGTCTTGCCGGTCAGAATTTGTTTATCAAGAGATAGGGGATTAGGTTTCAAGAGTTTCGATGAGTCGGCGAAAAGCATCACCGCGCTGCTCGTAGTTGGTAAACATGTCGTAACTGGTACAGGCCGGCGAAAGCACCACCACGTCACCCACATCCGCCAATTCCGTAGATTTCTTCACCGCTTGTGAGAAGGTATCCGCGCTAATCAACCGGACTGGGTTGTGGTCATGGATATGCTTTCGCATGAGGTCATAAATTACCGGTCCGGTTTGTCCGTAACATACAACCGCCTTGGCTTTTTCCGCCAGTCCTTCGGCCAATAAGTCAAAGGACATGCCTTTGTCGCCACCGCCGACCAGCATCACCACCGGCTCGGTAAAGGCATGTAAAGCGATAAGTGACGATTCCGGCGTAGTGGACTTGGAATCGTTATAAAAACGTACCCCCTTTTTCTCGGCAACGAATTCCAGGCGATGCGGCAAACCTTTGAAAGAAGCCAAACCCTTCTGAATAATCTCGTCGTGAATACCCAGTGCGCCGGCTCCCGCAATGGCTGCGGCGGCGTTGTCCCGGTTGTGTCCGCCGGGAACTTGCATGGCCTCTTCGAAAACGGGATCAAAATCAAAAAGATGAACAGTGGAGGCCTGGCTTATTCCGCCGACGTACTCCGCCAGATCTTCATCTTCGAACGGGATGAAAACGACGTCACCCTCTTTTTGAAAACGGACGATATTCAACTTGGCCTGGGCATAGTTTTCCAACGTGCCGTGGCGGTCGAGATGATTTGGGCGAATATTTGTCAAAACCGCATAAGGCGGGCTCCATTGCAGGCGAGCTAAATCCTCCAACTGAAAGCTGGACAGCTCCAAGACCACCACGTCATCCGGGCTCATCCGCGGCAATTGATCCAGCAGCGATCGGCCTATGTTACCGCCCATCCAGCCTTGCGGTATCCGCCCAACACCGGCAGCGGCTTGCAAGATGGAACCCAACATGGCAGTGGTTGTACTTTTCCCGGCAGACCCGGTAACACCCACGATTCGCCGGGCAGGACAATGCTCAATAAACAGGTTCATCTCACTGGAAAGCGGGATTCCGCGGGCTTCGGCCTGTTGAACGAAAGCGGAACGTTCCTTGGGAACGGCAGGACTAACCACTAAAAGATCGCATTGATCGAGGTCCTTTTCGTCATGTCCATCCAGACGAAAGGTGACCGGCAAATCTTTGAGTTGCTCCACGCTGGCGACCAGTTTATCCGCCGAGGCCAAGTCGGTAACCGTCACATCGGCCCCTTGCTCAACCAACCAGCGGCTCACCGCGATCCCCCCGCCGAAGCGGCCCAAGCCCATGACCACCACGCGTTTACCGACCCAACCCCAATCGCTATTCTTGCCTTTGGTTTCACTCATGAGCGGAAACCGCCGGGATTATGCCCCGCAAAAACGACCGCCTGCGGTCATCCCCAGTAGTTTTTCCTTCTTTCCCATTTGCTCCAGAAGGTAGTCCACCAGTTCGTCGGCATTCTCCGCGGCCAACTCATCCGCACCCCGGGCACTGATCGAGTTGCTGAACCCTTCCACATAGAGCTTGCCTTGTACGTTCCCGCCTTGGGCATCGACGAAAGTGACCAGCATATCCAGGCGAGCTTCCTTGCCGAGTAAAGGCTTTTCCTTGAAAAAACGGACCACGACATCAACGGCCAGTTTCTTATCGCCATTGCCCGGGAATACCTCCCCGAGATCCTTCATGAAAGCCTGTTCCAAAGCATTTTCCACGGCAATCAAACAATAATTGGAAACCACTTCTTTCAGATCGGTGGTTACCTCGCCTACTTCAATGGCCTGGTACTCTTTCAACGTTGCCCCGGTTACCGCTTCGATCGTATATAGCCGGGCTGACGCGCCTTTGATCGCAGTATATCCCACCTTGGCAGCGCTTATCGGTGAACAACCCCCCGGCAACAAAAACGTTAAACCGAGAAAGGAAATTAAGACCTTCCATTTTGACATCTCGTTAATCCTTTATGAAACGCCGCCGTTATTCGGTATGTTGCCGCTGCGTTCTACTTTACCTCGACCCGATCCAGGTAGGCCAGGCTTTTGCGGCTGCCGTCGCCATGAACTTCCAAACGAACATTCACATGCCCATCGTGTTTTTTATCCAAGGCTACTGTGCGAGTCACCCACTTGCCCTTGGAATCGATTTTAGATTCGTCCTTTAGTTGATCGTCAACAAAAATTTTGAGCGTGCAACTACCCTCGGGGAAGGAAGCCACGTCAACGTACAAAATCGGTTCCTGCACATTGGGCACCAACATGTTGGAACCCAAGGCGGCAGGCTTGTCCGGCGCGATGGGTTGAACGATCAGAATATTCGGTCGGCCGTCAACTTTATTACGCAAACCAGGAGTATATTTCCGATTGCAGGCGATCACCTCCCAGCCGGGATCCCACAGGCGGAGCTCAGAATAGGGAATAGGCTCGGCCAATATCTCCATCTGGTTTTCCCACTGCTCCAGCGGGGCGGCCACCGGCTCCTGCCGCGCGATCAGGTAAGCATCATCCGTGATTTGCCCCCCTTGCTGCTCGATGATAGTCTCGGTCATCCGCTGAGAGGCAGCCAGCGCTTCGTTGAGCGTATAATCCGTAAAGTTGATTTTTTTGTCTGCGAAACCGGCAATTGGATCGGTGTACTTTTTATCCAGCGCACTGAAACCATACATACAACCGAGAATACCGGCGGCATTGGCGGGATTGCAGTCCGCATCCTGCCCGCAACGGGTGGAAATCTCCATGGTCTTGAAGAAATCCCCCTCCCCATACAGTAGGCCGACGACAACGTAGGCACCGTTGAGCTTGGCATCAATGTTGTAAGCACGGCCGACGGCACAATCCAAGTCATCCTGCCATTTGTCCTCAATTTTCCGCCAAACTTTCAGCCAGTCGTCGGGATGTTCCTTATGCCAGGCAATCACATCGGAAATGCACTTGTGATATTGAGATTCTTCTGGAATACAAGCCAAGCCGATCTCGATAACTTTATCGATGTCATCATCAAAATAAGCAGCGGTGTACATGCCCGCAACGAACATCCCGCCATACACGCCGTCGCCGTAATTCATAATATGCCCGAAAATATCGCTTAATTGGTTCGAACTCACCGGCATGCCCGGGCAAATAATACCTAGCAGGTCGGCTTCGATCTGGAAATCGATATCGTCAGCATGGCGATTGTTTTCCGGATACCCGGACTCCGGCGGCATGATCCCAAAGCGAACATTTTCCCTACCGAACAGGTTGGCATGCCACAGGCGGGCATCAAATCGGCCATATACCTCGCCGGCCTGCTTATAGGTAACATCCGGGCCAAACAGCTCCAAGGCCTTGAGGAAATTCAACTCCACGTAAAGATCATCCTGATCGAGTACGCGATGATAACACTTCTCCGACCATGGGCGAATTTCGTCCAAAATCGGCTCCGCCCGAGAGACGAACTCGTAAGGGCCTCCGTAGGAGACACCTATCATCTGCCCGGCCCAGGCCCCTTTGCATTTATCCATGTATTCATCTTTATCCAGCCGAGCAAATTTGTTTTGGGCACAACCGCCGGCGGCCATAATGATCCCGGATAAAGCGATGGTCAGAAAACGCGCTATTCGCATCTCAAAGCCTCCATTCAATTAACAGCTTGGGGTTCATTACCAAGAACGATCACTCGTTCGGACAACACCATAACACCGGCAAGCTTGCAAGCCAAGCCGCTAAGCATTGCCTTATTGAAAGACGCATGATATTAGGTGGTGTTTCTTCGGACTAATGAAGGATTTCAAAGCCCACCCATCGCTGAGGTAGATTGGGAGTTCTGTATGCATTGCAATGGGTAGGCTTTAGATATTTCAGTTTTCGTGTAGAAACCCGAGGCCAGTAAGGAAAAAACGTAAACATACTTAGAGTATATGACAAAGTTTTCTTAACGCCGGCAGCCAGCACCGGCACCGGAAGACATAAGCCCGGATCAAGCTTGAATTACTCTAATTTTCGTTCACCAATCCATGGCCTTAGAGGCCCGCTTGGCGTGTTCGCTGTCCGGAGCGATCTCCCGCAGCCGATACCACATGGCCCGGGCCCGGTCGATTAAGCCCATGTTCTCCAAAGCGAGGGCCAGATTCTCCCGGTAGTCCAGATTATTCGGCTGGGCATTGACCGCTTGGTCAAAATGCTCGACGGCCAATTCGAACTCGTGTCGGCCGGCAAAGATCAAACCCAGTTGATAATGCAGGTCCACGTACTCCGGGTGCAACTCGAGGGCCTGTTGTAAGCGGGGCACCGCCTCGTCGGTGCGATCCGCCTCGAACAAGGCCAGCCCCAGTTTGATCAAGGCCTTACAATAACAAGGATTGATGGTCACTGCTTCTTCCAGGTGCTCAATAGCCTCATCCACTCGGCCACGATGCCGCAACAATAACGCCAATCTATAATGCACATCCGGATGATTGTGTCGCTGCTCAGCTACTTCTCGATGGCGTTCAATCTGTTGATCAATCAGATCTTCGAACGGCTCAGCCGGAGGGGCTGCCGCTTCCTCTTCAACGTTCAAATATACTCCAGCTTCCTGTTCCGCGGCACATTTGAGTTGCAGCCGGGCCACCTCGGAATAAAGCAGCGTCGTGTTCGGTTCGACACTGGTGGCCAGGTCAAACGTGGAGACGGCCTCCGTCTCTCGACCGGCTTCATGCTGGGCCACGCCTAAGCCCACGTAAGCGGTCAACAATCGGTCGTTAATTTCAATGGCCTTGGTAAACCAGGAAGCGGCATCAAGGTGCCGACCGCAACGCAGGTGCTGCGTCCCCGTCTTGACCGTGGCTTCCAGGTAGCCGGGATGGATCTCCACCGCCTTGAGGTATGACTGGATGGCCGCTTCGTCATCGCCCACGCGGGCGTACAAGTCTCCCAGCCGCAGGTAATTGTCCGGAAACTCCGGGCGTTTCTCAATCATCAGGTGCAACTGTTCGATGGCTTCACGAATCAAACCGGCTTCTTCCAGGGTGGATGCCAAGTCGTCCCGCGCCTCCCAGTTGTCCGGCTCGATGGTCAGGGCATTTTCAAACTGGCGAATCGCCTCGTCCGGCTCCCCGTCACGGAGGTAAAGATTGGCCAAGGTCATGCACAAATCAACATCCGTCGGCTCCTCGATCAACAATTCCTCGTATTGAGTGATGGCCTCGGCGATCCTGTTTTGCCGTAAATAAATCGCCGCCAATCGCTCCCGGGTGTTCCGTAGTGAAGGACAGGCCCGCAAGGACAATTCATAATGCTCAACCGCTTTGTCCGTTTGCTGCAGGCGTTCCAGACAAAAACCCAAGGCAAAATGAATCGCCGCTCCGTTAGGCTCCAGCTCGGCGGCTTCACTGAGCATCCGCCTGGCAGGCTCCAACTGGCCCAGATCTTCATAACAACAGGCGGCGGCAATTCGCGGAAGAGCCTGTTGCTCATGGTAACGGGCAGCGGTCAGAAAAGTCTCCAACGCTTTTTTGGTCTCTTTTCGCGACAACCAGGCAAATCCGAGTTCTATATAGAGGTCCTTGCGATTCGGCTCGCATTGAAGGCGATCCATCAAGGCCTCCGGATCCTCCCGGTCGGCGGCCTGCATGCGCTCGCGGAAAGCATCGGAAAGCCGGCCGATCATTCCCCTGCCTAAAAGTTCCAACAAATAAGACATACCCACTCCTTCAAACGTACATATCTACGAAGGCAAAGCGGCCAATGCTTCCCTGGCTTTGTGATAATCTTTCTTTAAATCCAAGGCCCGGCGGTATGCTTGTCGGGCTCGATCCCATCGGCAGGCCTTTTGCGACAGCCTGCCCAGCAGGTAATGCACGTCGGGATAATCACCACCGTGATCTATGGCCTGCTCCAGCCGATCCACACCGGCAGCATATTGATCCGTCTGGCCATACAGTCGGGCCAGGAAGATCAAGGCGTTGACATAACGGGGATTAATGCGAACGGCTTGTTCGGCATGAGCAATGGCGTCCTCCGAGCGACCCAGCCGACGATAAACCTCTCCACAGTGATAATGCAGGTCGGCATATTCCGGGTATTTGGCCATGGCCCGTTCCAGAATCGCCGCCAGGGTGGAAAATACTTCTTCATCAACCTCACTGCCCGGCAGGGACAGGAAAGTCTCCACAAAATCCGGCTCCTTGATGATAGCTTCGCCCAGCTGTTGGATGCTTTTCTCATCCAACATTTGCGGGCGTGCTCCAGAGGAAAACACCTTGGCCTGTTCCATCCCCACCTTCGATCGGACAAGGATGCTTACCTGTAAGGCGATGCGCGAATTGGACGGATCCAGCTTATGGGCCTGTTGCAAGCACTCCATCGCTCGCTCGCTTCGGCCGGCAACTCCCGCACACTGCGCCAACCGCTCCAACGCGCCAACGTGTGCCGGCGCAAGGGCCAACGTTTTTTCAAACGAACGCTGGGCTTCCTCGATTTCATCCTGGGAGGCAAGTAATACCCCGAGTTGATAATTGAGTTCAGGATGATCCGGCAAGCGGGAAAGTCCCTCACGCAAGGTGGCCACCGCTTGCAGAGGACTGCCCTGCTTGTATTGACTCAGCCCCAACCGAATCCGAACTTCCACGTTATCCGGTTCGCTTTCACATATCTTGGTTAATTCGTCAGCGGCTAAATCATATCGTTCGGCATGGACATAACAGGCCGCCAGGAAACCGGCCAATCCGCCTCCGCGAGGATTGAGACGGGCCGCTTCCTGAAAATGCAAGGCAGCCCGATCATATTGCCTGTCTTTGAACAGCTGAACACCCAATTCATGATGGGAACGGGCCAAATAGAAACGACTTAAAAGCTTGCGTGCCCCTACCCCCTTTTGGGTAACAGACACTAAGTATTCGATGGCCTCGGCATATCGGCCCGCATTATAGGACGACATACCTAAGCGATAGTTTTGACGCTGATTCATGGAATTCCTCGCGGTTATCGGATGCTTTTATGAACCTGAACACCATGCAGACGCTTTTTCATCAAACCGCCGCACAGGCTGTTCAGTCAGTTGTATCGGCACAAGAAAAGGGGTGGATAAGATGTGCTCAAAAGCTTGAAAATAATTGTAAGCCGAGTAAATAAATCGATTTCAGATCCATGTCCGAAACACGGTTGAATAATCCATCGTGGTCCGCCATCTTATGCTCTCACAGCTCGAAAACTTCACCCTGCAAATTGTATTTATTTTTTCTCGTATTCTCCGATAACCCTATGATAGAAAAATACAATGCCCGATAACAAATGACGGGGAAATAGCGATCCAGCGAAGACCGATGAGACCAAATTTTGAACGGGATCTTCCGATAAAATGAATACCGTGAAATATACCTTTCATACATACAATTCATTTTCCCCATTGTTGACCGGCCGTTCTCGATCGAGAGTACTCTCTGGCCGGCCAAGACCGGCATCCATTACTCTGAACGCCGGGTGGTGGAAACCGCTGTGTATCGCATTCGCATGCACTGTATATTTCCCGATATTATTGGGCTGTGACGACCTACCAGAGTCCGGCACGCCTTCATCCGATGCGATCCAATCGCGTAACGTGCAAGGCTTTGTGGCGGTCGTGGGCGCCGGTCGCAACGATCCTCTCTGGCCCATCCTGAAAAACTCCGCCCAGAATTATGCCCGCTATATTCAAGATATGGAGGTTCGTTTTCTGTGTCCGGAAGCGAGGACACCCCATGCCCAGTATGAATTAATAAAATCCCTCGATAGCAATGGTTTGCGCGGCCTGTGCATCCAACCCGTTGATCCCGCCGCAGTGGTCCCCGTCTTGAAAAGGCTTAACAATAAGGGCGTAATTGTGGTTTCCATGATCACCCCTCTGCCACGGTCGTTACGCAGTGCCCACGTAGGCTTTGATCAACGGGAAATCGGACAGGCTCTGGCCAAGGCCACTGCACAATCATTTCAAGATGAAGCTGACATCATGGTGCTCACCGCAGGAGACGAGCATCGGCTTTACCGGGATCGGCTCAGCGCCTTTCAGGACGAAATCCGCTTCCATAACCATATTTACGTGCTCGCCCAAATTAATTGTCACGCCAAAAGTCGGGAAGCGCGACAAATCATCCGCCGGCGCAGTGCCCGTTATCCCCGCCTATCCGCCTGGGTCGCCCTTGACGATTGGCCACTCGAAGACTTGGGAATGCCCGCTGACCTGCTCGATCCCGCTTGCAAATTCATTACCTTCGGGGGCACACCCCGACAATGGCCCCTAGTGGAAAAAGGCATCAGCCCCGCCCTGGTAGCCGCCAACTACAAGAACCTCGGCAACAAGGCCCTTTTATTTTGCATTTCCGCAATCAATCGGCCCATCAAAATAAGAAACGTATATAACGCCCCATTGCGTACTGTCTGGCCCACGAATCTCGAGGAATACAAACGGGATTGGGTTTACTGGTCCACCGGCCAATACCCGCAAGAGGACATCCCGGCAAAAATCATGGAAGACACGCTGAAACAGGATGATTAATAATTATTGGAATGAAAATCAGGCTGGACGAACACTGGGCTGACCGGTAACCGGACTCTCTGCAACCTCGGATTGATCTTCCGCCTGTTTGGAAACCGCCGGTGCAACCACCTGGATTATATCTGCCGGCTCAAACTCGGGAACAATCTTTTTAAGGTGCTCGCGGATTCGATCCGCCGAAACCGTGTCGGCAATCTCAAGAAGTTCCTTGATCCCCTGGCAAACGCGATTAAAGTCTTCCGGGCGCTTCTTGATAATCCCGATTTTACTATGCGATGTTCGGCTGACATCTTCCCCCGTAATAGACAGCTCTTCGAATAATTTCTCGCCCGGTCGCGTACCGGTAAAGCGAATTTCAATGTCTTCGCCCGGACGC
>CAZMVS010000440.1:0-11016 GCA_964569525.1 uncultured Planctomycetales bacterium | reverse complement strand
TTCGACGTTTTGAAGTATGCCCAGCCGGGGGCGGTCTTTTTGTTGAACGCGCCTTATCCGACGGAGCAGGTCTGGGATCAATTGCCGAAGGAAATACAGGAAGGCATTATCGAGAAGGGTCTGAAGTTCTACGCGATTGACGCGTACAAGGTGGCTGAGGAAACCGGTATGGGTCAGCGGATCAATACGATCATGCAGACTTGTTTCTTTGCTATTTCCGGTGTTCTTCCCAAGGACGAGGCCATTCAGAAGATCAAGGATGCCATCCAGAAGACGTACGGCAAGAAGGGTGAGGAAGTGGTTCGTCGGAACTTTGTCGCGGTGGATTCGACCTTGGCGAACCTGCACGAGATCGAGGTTCCGGGGCAAGTGACCGCGACGAAGGTGCGTCCGCCGACGGTATCGGAGAAAGCTCCTGAATACATGAAGAATGTGTTGGCCAAGATGATGGTTGGGGAGGGCGACAAGTTGCCGGTCAGCGCTTTTCCGGTGGACGGGACCTATGATACCGGGACGACTCAATGGGAGAAGCGGAACACGGCTTTGCATATTCCTGTTTGGGATCCAAGCGTATGTATTCAGTGCAACAAGTGCGCGATGGTTTGTCCGCACGCGGCGATTCGTTCCAAGGTTTATGATCCTTCTGAATTGGATAAAGCGCCGGAGAGTTTTCGTTCTGCGGATTACAAGGCGAAGGATTTTGCGGGCATGAAGTTTACCATTCAGGTCGCCCCTGAAGATTGTACCGGTTGCGGTTTGTGTGTGAACGCATGTCCGGCCAAGGATAAGTCCAACCCGAAGCATAAAGCGATTGACATGGAGCCACAGATTCCGATTCGCGAGCGAGAGCGGGAGAATTACGATTTCTTCCTCAGTTTGCCCGATCCGGACCGGAGCGGCATCGAGAAGATCAACGTTAAGACTTCGCAGTTTTTCACTCCGTTGTTCGAATATTCCGGGGCGTGCCCCGGTTGTGGCGAGACGGCTTACGTGAAGTTGCTTTCGCAGTTGTTTGGTGATCGAGCGCTTATCGGCAACGCCACCGGTTGTTCGTCGATTTACGGTGGGAACCTGCCGACTACACCGTATTGCAAAGATGCGAACGGTCGTGGTCCGGCGTGGTCCAATTCGCTGTTCGAGGATGCGGCGGAGTTCAGTTTCGGTTATCGGCTGGCGATTGACAGTCACATTGCCCAAGCTACAGGTTTGTTGAAGCAGTTAAGTTCAGATATCGGCGATAATCTGGCTAACGAGATACTCCAGGCAGATCAGAAGACGGAGCGTGGTCTGAATCAGCAGCGTGAGCGGGTAGTCAGTTTGAAGAAGAAGTTGGCCGATATCAAGAAGCCGGAAGCCCGTCGGCTGGAGCAGTTGGCAGATTACCTGGTCAAGAAGAGCGTGTGGATGCTTGGCGGTGACGGCTGGGCTTATGACATTGGTTACGGCGGTTTGGACCACGTGATGGCAAACACCCGTGATATCAACGCGTTGATTCTGGATACGGAGGTCTATTCGAATACCGGTGGGCAGGCTTCGAAGTCCACGCCGCTGGGAGCGGCGGCCAAGTTTGCCGCGGCAGGCAAGGGCGTGGCGAAGAAGGATCTGGGCCTGATGGCCATGAGTTACGGTCATGTTTACGTGGCCAGCGTGGCCTTGGGGGCGAACGATCAGCAGGTGGTCAAGGCGTTTTTGGAGGCGGATGCGCATCCGGGGCCGTCGATCATCATTGCTTACAGTCATTGCATTGCCCACGGTTATAATCTGGCCCATGGTCTGGATCAGCAAAAGCTGGCGGTGGACAGTGGTGTTTGGCCGTTGTATCGATATGATCCCAAGCGGCTGGAAAGCGGTGAGCCGCCGCTGATTCTTGATTCCAAGGGTGGTAAGGCCAAAGTTCAGGATTACATGCGGAACGAGACTCGTTTCCGTATGGTGGAGAAGATAAATCCGGAGCGATTCCATCGCTTGTCGCATGAGGCCCAAGTGGCAGCAGAGCATCGTAAGGCGGTTTACGACCACATGGCCAGTTTGCGGATGCCCGCCGGCAATGGCGAGGGGAAGCAGGAGGACTAAAATCTGACGGTCGTTTTTTTAATACGGCAATTGATGTGGAGTTATAGAACGTCTCGTTTTGGAAATCAGCTATCCGATTAACCGGAGATTAGCCCAATGGATCTTTCCACTACTTATCTCGGTTTTGAATTACCTCATCCGTTTGTTTCGGGTGCGTCTCCACTGACGGACAACATGGATACCGTCAAGGAGCTGGAGGATGCCGGCGCGGCGGCCATTGTGATGCGGTCGTTGTTTGAAGAGCAATTGATCCAGGAGCAGATAGCCACGGATCAGGCGATGGAGGGTCCGGCGGAGTCTTTTGCGGAGGCGTTGAGTTACTTTCCCAATCACGAGAAGTTTGTTTTAGGTCCTGAGGAGTATCTGGAGCAGCTTCGCAAGATCAAGGACGTGGTTGATGTCCCGGTTATTGCCTCGCTGAACGGGACCACCCCGGGTGGTTGGCTTGAATACGCCAAGCAGATGGAACAGGCGGGGGCGGACGGTTTGGAGCTAAACGTTTATTATTTAGCTACTGATCCGCAGGAGGGTGGTCCGGCCATCGAGCAGCATACGGTTGAGATGGTTTCAAGCGTGAAGAAGGCGGTGAACATACCGGTTGCCGTAAAACTTTCGCCGTATTATTCCTCTTGCGCAAACATGGCCAAGCAGCTGGACGAAGTGGGTGCAGACGGTTTGGTACTGTTTAATCGGTTTTACCAGTCGGACATCGACATGGAAGAGCTGGAAGTGGTGCCCAGTTTGAATTTGTCCAATTCGGGAGTTTTGTTACTTCGGCTCCGCTGGCTGGCGATTTTGTCCGGGCGGATTCGTCCCAGTCTGGCGGTGACCGGTGGGGTTCACACGGCGAGTGATGCGATCAAGGCGGTGATGTGTGGGGCCCACGCGGTGCAGATGGTTTCGGCTTTGTTGCAGGACGGCCCGGCCGTGTTGAAGACGGTTCGTGAGGAGATGAGCAACTGGCTGGAAGAGCACGAGTATGATTCGTTGCAGCAGATGCAGGGCAGCATGAACTTAGCCAAGTGTCCGAATCCGAAGGCCTTTGAGCGGGCCAATTATATGCAGATTTTGCAGAGTTGGCAGGTATAGGTTTTCGGAGGAGGTAGCGGGTTTTGCCTTGTGGGATTGATCCGGTTAGGAGAGGGGATTTGTGCTGAGCAGTAAATATTTCCCATTCTGTGAAGGGTGCGATCATATTTTAAGCGGTGGCCGCGGCTGGTGTTTAGTTATGCCTACGGGTGAGTGCCATGCGGCGAACGAACCTTAATTTTGTAGTGGACCTGCTTTTGTTGTTGGTTTGCGGCGGTTTATTACTAACCGGACTAGTAATACGTTTTATTTTGCCGCCGGGGACCGGGATGCGGCATGCTGCTGAGCATGGCCATGGGGGTGGGCTGACTTTATTTGGTTTGGGTCGGCACGATTTCGGGGACATACATTTCTGGTTGGCGGTAGTCGCGATTAGTTTGTTTGTTTTGCACGTTGCCCTGCATTGGAGCTGGGTTTGTTCGGTACTCAGGAGTTGGTTTGGCGGCGAGAAGGTGCAGCCCCGGCCAATTAATCATCGGCGGCGAAACGTGGCGGGGGGGGGATTTTTGGTTGCTTTGGCTGCCGGGTTTACCATTTTTCTGCTTTACAGTCGGGCTGTGGTTCATCGGGTGGCATCGATGGATGCGGCGGTCGAGATTGAAGATTCCGAGCCCGGTTTGAAGAAAAGTGATACGGGGCGGGGCAAGTCTCGGTCCGGTGGACAACATCGTCGGATTGGGCGAGCTGCCATTCGTGGGCAGATGACGCTTGGGGAGGTTGAGGCATTGACGGGGGTATCGGCAGAGGAAATTATTCGGGAGCTGAAGTTACCCTCTTCCATTTCTCGGGATTCTCGTTTGGGACGTTTAGGTCGCCGATATGGATTGGAGATGGAGGAGATCCGGGAGGCGATAAGCAGATGTCTTAAGCAGGCCGATAAAATCAATCCATCCAAAAATGGGGATACGGCAAATTCCGGTTCAAGTTAGTAAGTTTTGCATGGTGTTTATGTGAGGCGAGGTTTTCAGCTTTGAGGTGTTTCACGGCTGAACAGGGGCTTAATAATATTATTTATTTTTATACGGTAAGATCATGTATATGCTTTAGAATATTGTTTAGGCAGTATTGAGGGTGTTATGATGCGGGAAACCGTTCGCGTAAGACGAACGGAGGATATCAGCAGTATTTGTTAAGAGAGCGGTAGAAATGGCCCAGAATACAGCAGTTGCAAAAATTGAAGAACAGAAGGAAACACGGATACGGGATCTGGAGCCGCTTTTTGCGCCCCGATCCATAGCGGTTATTGGCGCTTCGCGTAAGCCCGGTTCGGTTGGTTATGCCATTTCCCGGAACCTGATCATCGGTGGATATAACGGGGTGGTTTACCCGGTGAATCCTAAGGCTAAGAGCATCATGGGCAGCCGATGCTTTCCCAGTGTTTCGGCGATTGAAGACGAGGTTGACTTGGCGGTGGTGATTTTACCGGCCAAGATGGTGGAAAATGTGGTGTTGGAGGGTGCGGAGCACGGTATTCGTAATTTTGTGGTTATTTCCGCCGGTTTCAAAGAGGTTGGCGGGGAAGGTGTGGAGCGAGAGAGACGGCTGAAAGCGATTGCCGATGCGCGTGGTTTGAATATTTTGGGCCCTAACTGTTTGGGGGTGATTAATACGCATCCGGACGTGAAGATGAACGCCAGTTTCGGGCGGGACATGCCGGCGGAAGGCTCAGTTGGTTTGATTTCGCAGAGTGGGGCCTTGTGCACAGCATTGTTGGATTATGCCAAGGGTGTGGGGATTGGTTTTTCGCGGTTTATCAGTTTCGGCAACAAGGTGGACATCAGCGAGATCGATCTTTTGCGGGCCATGGCAGAGGATCCATATACCAAGGTTATCATGATGTACGTTGAGGACATCAGTAACGGTCATGAGTTCGTGGATACGGCGCACGAGATTACCCACGGGAGGAATCCCAAGCCGATTTTGGCGATCAAGACGGGGCGGACCAGTGCGGGGGCGGCGGCGGCTGCTTCGCATACCGGTTCGCTGGCCGGCTCGGATGAAGTTTACGATGCCATCATGAACCAGGCGGGGGTGATGCGGATTGATTCGGTGAAGGAGCTGTTCGACTTGGCGCCGGTGTTTATTGATAACGCCATGCCCAAGGGTAATCAGACGGCGATTATCACTAATGCCGGGGGGCCGGGGATTATGGCCACCGACGCCTGCATTCGGCAGGGGATGAAATTGGCCAAGTTTCAGGAATACACTACGAAGTCTTTGAAGTTTCAGATGCCCCCGGCGGGAAGTATAAAAAATCCTGTGGATGTTATTGGAGATGCGAAGCATGATCGTTACCGGGCGGCCCTCGATGCGGTTTGTGCTGATGAAAGTGCGGAACAGATAGTGGTGATTGTTACACCGCAGAACATGACCGACGTAACAGAAATAGCTGAGGTGATCGGAGCGACGAAGGATTTTTGCGACAAGCCGATTGTCGCCTGTTTTATGGGTTTGGTGGATGTTTCTCCGGGCCTGGAGGTTTTGCGGAAACATGGCGTTCCGGCGTACACGTTTCCCGAAGATGCCATGCGGGCCCTGTCGGCCAAAGATCAGTTTGCCCGATGGAATCGGGCTCCGATTCATGGCTATCGGCAGTTTGAGGTGGATCGCGAAGGGACGGAAAAGATTTTCGCCGAGGAGCGTGAAGCGACCCGAACCCAGTTGGTGGAAGCCCGGGCCTTGGATGTTTTCCAGAAATATGGATTTCCGACGGTGCCTTTCAAGCTGGCTGGTTCTGCGGACGAAGCGGCAAGGGCGGCGGCGAAGATGGGCTTTCCGGTGGTATTGAAGATTGCGGGGCCGGAGATTTTGCACAAGACCGACGTGGGTGGGGTGAAGCTTAATTTGCAGGACGAGGAATCGGTGCGTGAGGCCTACAAGGAGATTCTTTCCAATGTTCGCTCCAAGTTGGGGGATGAGGTAGAGATTTGGGGCGTGGTGGTGCAGAAGATGCTGACTGCAGGAAAGGAAATCATTCTGGGTATGACGCGGGACGAGCGTTTTGGGCCTTTGTTGATGTTCGGTTTGGGGGGTATTTATACCGAGGCCTTGCGGGACGTGTCGTTCCGCTTGGCGCCGATCCGGGAGAACGTGGCCCATGAGATGATTAAGGATATTCGATCGTTCCGGTTATTGGAGGGTGTGCGCGGGGAGAAGGCTTCGGATCTGGAGGCGGTGGCGGAGTGTTTAATGCGTTTGTCCCAGTTAGCGACCGAGCATTCGCAGATTAAAGAAATCGACATCAATCCCTTGATTGTGTATCCCAAGGGTGAGGGAGCCATGGCGGCGGATGCACGGATAATTCTTTCGGAGAGGTAACTATGAGTAATAATTGGCGTGAGCTATTTTCCGATAAAGTTATGACGGCGGAGAAAGCGGTAAGGAAAATTCGGCGGGGTGATCGTGTATTTGTTGGATCGGCGTGTGGAGAGCCGCAATTCCTGGTCAAGAAGATGGTGGAAGCGGGTAGCGACCTGTCGGACACCGAGGTTATTCACGTGTTGACGATGGGGGTGGCCCCGTACACGGATCCCAAGTATGCCCCGAGTTTTCGGGCCAATGCTTTTTTCATTGGTAACAGTGTGCGGGAGGCGGTGAACTCGGCACGGGCGGATTATACCCCGATTTTTCTTTCCCAAGTGCCGGGGTTGTTCACGTCTCGTCGAGTGGGGATCGACGCGGCCTTGATCATGGTCAGTCCGCCGGATGAACACGGATATTGCAGTCTGGGTGTTTCGGTGGATATTACCAAGTCGGCGGTGGAATCGGCCAAGCTGATCATTGCCCAAGTGAACCCGCAGATGCCGCGTACCCTGGGTGATTCGTTTTTGCATGTTAACCAGATCAATGTTCTGGTGGAGCACGAGGAGCCGCTTTTGGAGTGGCCGGTGTCTGAGCCGGATGAGGGGACCAGTCGGATCGCCACGCACATTGCGCGGCTGGTGCCGGACGGGGCGACCTTGCAACTGGGAATCGGACGCATGCCGGATGCGGTGCTTTCGCATTTGACCGACAAGAACGACTTGGGGATTCATACGGAGATGTTTTCCGACGGGGTGATGAAGCTGGCCAAGCAGGGAGTTATCACCGGGCGCAAGAAAACCCTTCACAACGGCAAGATTGTGGGTAGTTTCGCCGCGGGGAGTAAGGAGATGTTCGAATTTCTGGATAATAACCCGGAAATTGAGATGCATCCATCGGAATATACGAACAGTCCTTTTGTGATCGCCCAGCACGATAACATGGTTGCGATTAATGCCGCTTTAGAGGTGGATTTAACGGGTCAGGTGTGCGCGGATTCGCTGGGTCAGCGTCTTTACAGCGGGATCGGTGGGCACGCCGACTTTATTCGCGGGGCGGCGTTGGCCAAGAACGGTAAGCCTATTATTGCTTTGCCCAGTACGGCCAAGACGGAGCAGGGACTTCGTTCGCGGATTTCCGCCTGTTTACAGGAAGGTGCGGGCGTGGTGACTACTCGAGGGGACACCCATTACGTGGTGACGGAGTACGGTGTTGCTTACCTGCACGGTCGGACCATGCGGGAGCGGGCCATGTCGTTGATCAGCATCGCCCATCCGGATTTCCGTTCGGATTTGTTGCACGCGGCCAAGCGTCGGCGGATTGTGTATGCCAACCAGATCATGCCGCCTGCGCGGCATCCGTACCCGGCCCACCTGGAAATGACTACGACGTTGAAAGACGGGACGGAAGCGTGGGTGCGGCCCATTCGGCCGGAAGACGAGCCCATGATGAAAGACATGTTCTACTCGTTCAGCGAGCAGACCGTGTACCTGCGTTATCATGGTGCGTTGAAGAGCATGCCGCACAACAAGCTGCAGGTGTTTTGTAACGTTGATTATGACACGGAGATGGCCTTGATCGCGGTGGTCGGCGGCCCCGGTGAGGAAGAAGTGGTGGCCGTTGGTCGTTACATGACTGACGCGGCCAAGAGTAGCGCGGAGATGGCTTTCGTGGTTCGCGACGATTTTCAGCGTAAGGGGCTGGGCACGTGCTTGTTCCGTCGCTTGGTGGAAATCGGGCAGATGAATGGTCTTCGCAAGTTCTCCGCAGACGTTTTGGCGGAAAACGTAGGTATGCTCAAGATTTTTCATCGTTCGGGCATGAACGTGGAGACCACAACGGAGGAAGGCGTGGTCCGCGTGGCAATGACTCCTGAGGAGGGGCCGGAAGAGATGTAATACAATATTGTTTTCATGCCTTTTAAAGCAAATAACAGCAGTAAGTTGCGCCCCGCGGTTTATACACAATCGGCGGGGCGTTTATTTTATGTTCGTGCTGGGTTTTATATTCGCAACAATGTTCGATGCAGCAGCAAATCGGGGTTTCCGGACGATATGGCATATTGATGGAGGCAAAGAAGAGGCGTATTGGCGGGGTGAGGTTATAATGTTTACAAATGGTTTTTGTTGTTAGGGCAGGTGATTATTAAGGCTTTCGATGATGGCGCGTGATATTTGGATTAAGTTGGTTGGTTTGTTGATAGTATTTCTCTTGCCTGTAGTGATAGGGCAGGGATGCGGCAGCGATCCGGTGGAAATTGACAGTGACGGGGATGGTTTTCCGGATGCCGTTGAGGTTAATAGTGACCCCGCCACTAATCCGTACGATCCGATGGACAATCCAGATAATCCTATAGACAGTGATGGCGACGGCTGTACGGATTACGAGGAATTGAATTTTGAGGGATTTTGCGACAACGATCCCAATACGCCGCCCGAGGATGAACCGCACGAGACGGTCAGTCTAAGTGGCAGTGTGGGCGTGGCAGGCACTTTGCTTATGGACAGTGACACAGCTGATCCCAATAACGTCTTCACATCGAACGACACGGTAGCACAGGCACAATTGGTACCGAATCCCAGTACTATTGGCGGCTACCTGGGGCGCACATTCGATGGGTTCGATGTCAACGACGTCTTTGAGGTCCAGATGGCGGCCGGTCAGAAAGTAACGCTGCTGCTGGCGGATATGCAGGCCAATGATTTCGACCTGTTTTTATATGACTTGGAGGGGACGGCGTTGGACAGTTCAGAGGGGGTGGGCAAGGCGGAACAGATTATTGCCCCGGTGAATGATACTTTCCTGGTGGAAGTGTACGGTTACAGCATCGATGATTCGAGTCAGCATGATGAGGGCGGATTATATACGCTTTTGATTGGGGAGGATTTGCAGGTTGCGGGCATCCAGGGGGTGCGGCGGGAACGGTTGTCCAGCCTTGATTCTTTCGTGCCGGGGGAGGTGTTGCTGCGGTTCGGTGCGGCAGATGTTTCATCGAATGCTGACGGTAAAGACGTGACGGGACGTCTGCAGCGAATGGATCAAATGGAAAATGTGCTGGGTTATCATCGATACCAAATCAAGTCCCTGGTTTCGCGATCGAAAGGTGTTCAGCGTCAAGCCAAAACATTCCAGGCAACGGGATTGGATCGACCTACGTCCGCGGTTATTGACACGGTAAAACAACTGCGTCGGGAGGGGAGAGAATCCGTCCAGCCCAACTATATTCGACAGATCGACGTGGTGCCCAATGACGAGTTTTACCAGATGCAATGGCATTACGAGCAGATTGGCTTGCCGGAGGCGTGGGATACAACCATTGGCAGTTCGCAGGTGATCGTTGCGGTGATCGATACGGGTGTGGTGCTCGATCATCCGGATTTACAGGGGCAATTGGTGGACGGATATGACTTTATTTCTGATGAGACTACTTCCCTGGATGGAGACGGATTGGATTCGAATCCGAATGATCCGGGGGATTCGGACAATCCGTCGATACCGAGTAGTTTTCACGGTACCCATGTGTCGGGCATTATCGGGGCCAGAACCAATAATTCGACCGGTGTGGCGGGGACGGCTTGGAACGTGCGGATTATGCCACTGCGCGCGATGGGCAAAGGCGGGGGAACGGATTACGACATCGCCCAGTGTATTTTGTATGCCGCCGGTTTGGAAAACGATTCCGGGACCGTGCCGGATGAGCCGGCGGATATCATTAACATGAGTTTAGGCGGATCGGGATATTCCCGTGTTGAGCAGGAAGCGATTACCGCCGCCCGGGGCCAAGGCATCATTATTATTACAGCGGCGGGTAACCGTAGCCAGAACGGGGATAACGATTCGCCCGGCGGATTGGATGGGGTGTTCAACGTTAGTGCGGTTGACTATACCCGCACGCAGGCGCCTTACTCCAATTTCGGAGACAGTATTGCGGTGGCGGCACCGGGGGGCAACAGCCTGCTGGACGCGAACGGGGATGGTTTCCCAGACGGGGTGCTCAGCGCGGTGGGCGATAAAGACGGGGGCGTGTTGTACGAGTTTTACGAAGGCACCTCCATGGCGGCGCCGCATGTTGCGGGGGTGGCGGCGTTGATGAAGGCGGTCTATCCGGACCTGAATCCGCAGGATTTCGAGTTGTTGTTAGCCGGCGAACATCCGGATACTACGGTGCAGATTGTGGATGATCTCGGGGCTGAGGGCAGGGACCAGTTGTACGGTTACGGTTTGATCAATGCTTTGAAAGCTGTTCGGGCGGCGGGGCAAATTTCGGATACGCCGCCGTTGGAAACGCCGATTTTGCGGGTGGTTCCACGTGATCTGGACTTCGGTCAGCAGCCCAGTGTTTATGAAATCGATGTGCAGAATGGGGGAAATGGAACGCTGGTTGTTGATGAGGTGACCACGGAGCAAAGTTGGATATCCGTTGATCCGCAGAGCGGCGGGGTAGGCAGTTACACGGTGTCGGTGGATCGCGAAGGTTTGGAAGACGGTTATTATGCTTCGAGGGATGTCTCCTGAGGATACCGGGGGATTTGAGGTGCTGATGGCGCTGAGAAG